>VGXO01000008.1 GCA_016873275.1 Phycisphaerae bacterium | reverse complement strand
CTCGCGGTGTGCGCCTACGTCGACCTGAACGAGGTGAGGGCGGGGCTGGCATCGACGCCGGAGGAGTCGCTGTTCAGCTCGGCGAGGATCCGGGCGGCGCGGCTCGGCGGGAGGGGATCGAGGTCCGCGACCGCGTCGGCATGGCGTCGGCTCGGCGCCGTCGGCGGTCTCGACGACGATTCGTATCTCGAGCTGCTCGACGCGTCGTCTCGGGAGCCGAGGAAGGGGAAGCGGTCCGCGGACCCGTCGCTGCCGCCGATCCTCGAGCGGATCGGCGCGAGCGCGTCGGCGTGGCGGAGCTTCCTCAGAGACGACTCCGGGCTGAGGGCAGGGTGGTGCGCGGGCGCCGCCGCGTCGATCGCCGACGCGGCGCGACGGGTCGGGAAGCGGTGGGCGTGGAACGTGCTCGGTCGGCTGTGGGCGGGCGGATCGGGCGACTCGCAGACGATCCGGGACGGGTGAGCCACGCGAGCAACTGACCAACCCGAACCCCGCGGCTTCCTAGGAGACCGGCGGGGACGCAACTCATGCAGTCGGCGAACGACGAGGTTTCGGCGGACTCGATGCCGCAGAACCCGCGGGCATCATGACGCTGGGCTCCCTCGAGCCATTGGCAGACGTGCCGCGGATCCGTCATCCAGCCACTCGAACGCCGCGCGCCGAGGTAGCTAGAGAGGCAGCGACGCGATCATCGCGTCATCGATGGAGATCAACGCCTCGTGATCGCGGAATCGATGCCTGTCCACGACTACCGCGCGACTACCTGATCGCGGAATCGATGCCTGTCCACGACTACCCCGAGGTCGGATGTCCATCCGTCTCGCGTCGCCCCGCACTGCCTCCGCGTCGCGGTGCTCCGCCGAGGACGCGTCCCGCACCCTCCGATCAAACGGCATCGAGCCTGCAGGCGTCGCCCGACGACCTCACGCCGACCGACCGCGACGCCGGAACGCGCCGCCGCCGAGCGCCAACAGCACCATCAAGCCGCCGGCGCCTGGGATGGGAGTCGCGCCGCCAGCAACGATGCTCTGATTCACGGTCGACTCATACGCCGCCGACAGCAACTGGAACGTGCTGGTCGAAGGAGTGCCCGTCCAGGTCCAGAGCACCTCGATGTAGCCATAGTTGTAGTTGACGCCGCTGCCGAACCGGAACCCCATGAAGCGGTTCGCGCCGAAGTCGGCAGCATTGGAAGGGGTGCTGACCCCGTTGTAGAAAAAGGTCTGGGTGTCGGTTCCGCTGTAGCTCGCCGTGGAGTCGATGGTCGCGCCGGAGGCGTAGTTGCGAGGACTGGAGGTGCCGCCCGTGATCGCGAACCGAAGGTTGCCGTCTCCGTCGAGGCCGATCCCGGTGGTGCTGTTGTAGAAGATGTCAAGGTCACCGCCGGTGACGAAGCTGCTGACGGTCACCTTCGACTGCCCGAAGGTCATGCCCGCATTGGCACCGGTGATGTTGGTCGAACCGGAGCCGGCGCTGGCAAGGTTGATGTTCACGATCGCGGCATCCGCCCGCAGGGCGATGACCATGACGACGCCCGCGGTCACGCACGCGGCACGCAGGATGGACTTCGAAGCGAACGCTTTCGCGGCGGGAACGGCAGGGTTCATCTTTGATCTCTCCTCTGGGTTGTGGCTGGACGGTCCTAGAAGATGTCACGACAAGCGTGTCTCAGGAAGAGATCCGCGGAGAGAATCTTGACTCTCGAGGCAGTGCCTTCCCGGAAGGCACCTTCCGGCGCGGAGCGGTCTCGCCCGCGTTCCGGAGGGAACTCCACCCCGCGGCATCGATGGAGAAGTGACGCCTCGGTTCGATCGCCCCCCCTCCCGACGTCGCGCGGCGTCATCGAGGAGGACTCGACCTGCTCGCCCGCACGCGCACTTCGTCCCGTCCACCTGACGCCGCGAGCCAAGCCCTCGGTGTTCGCGCGGTCGCCCGGTCGCGAGTGCAACGCGAGCCTCGACGAGTACGAGTGCCACCGGATCGTGATCAAGGATCCGCCGTTCGGTCTCGTCGCGTCGATCCGCTGGCGCCTGCCGGAGCCGCCGGCTCCCTCGCCCGCGGGTCGTCGCAAGGAAGTCGGGCGGGTCGACCAAGGCGGATGATGCCGGTGCGGGGCGGACGGTCGGACCGGCGCAACCGCGCTCACCAGCCCGCGTCCGCACGCAGGTCGATCGCGCGACCATCGACCGGATCGCGGAACGTCAGCGCCTCGGCATGGAGCATCAGCCGCGACGCGAGGGCAAGCACCTCGGGCGAGGCGTAGAACTCGTCGCCAAGCACGGCATGACCGAGGTGCCGAAGGTGCACCCGGAGCTGATGGCTGCGACCGGTGAGCGGCACGAGGTGGAGCCGGGTGATCGGCGAGGCGGGATCCGCGGACGACGCGATGGGCGATCCGGCGGCGAGACCGCGGTCGGCGATCGCGTCGATCGCGTCGCGCAGCCTGCCGAGCGTCGTCCGCTCGACGACCCGCCATCGCGTGATCGCGGGCTTGCCGTGGACGGGATCGACGACGTGACGCGGACCGTCGGCGAGTGCCTTGCGGAGCGGCAGGTCGATCTCGCCTTCGTCCGTGGCGAGGTGACCGGCGACGATTCCGGTGGGGTGACCGGCGGGGTGTCCGGTGAGGTGTCCGGCGAGGTGCCTGCTGGGATGTCCGGCGAGGTCATCGGTGGCGTGACGGGTGGGGTGACCGGCGAGGTCATCGGTGGCGTGACGGGTGGGGTGACCGGCCGGGTGACCGGCGAGGTGCCTGCTGGGGTGTCCGGCGAGGTCATCGGTGGGGTGACCGGCCGGGTGACCGGCGAGGTGACCGGCGACGGGTCCGGTGGGGTGACCGGCGAGGTGACCGGCGAGGTGCCTGCTGGGGTGTTCGGCGAGGTCATCGGTGGGGTGACCGGCCGGGTGACCGGCGAGGTGACCGGCGAGGTGACCGGCGAGGTGCCTGCTGGGGTGTTCGGCGAGGTCATCGGTGGGGTGACCGGCCGGGTGACCGGCGAGGTGACCGGCGACGATCGCGACGTAGCGCTTCGAGACCTCGCGGCGCTCGAACTGCCAGCCAAGGTCGCGATGCGCGTCGGCGGTGCGGGCGAGCACCATCACGCCGGAGGTCGCCTGGTCGAGGCGGTGGACGATGCGTGCTTCGGGAAACCGACGCTGCACCCGCGCGATCAGGCAGTCCGCCTTCGACGCCCCCCGCCCCGGCACCGAGAGCAGCCCCGCCGGCTTCACGACGCCGAGGAGCGCCGGCGTCTCGACAAGCAGGGTCCAGTCGGCTTGTGGGGCATGCGTGGAGTTCATCGGGCAGCGACGGTGGGCGGTGTTGTGTGGGCGGTGTTGGACAGGCAGCGACGGTGGGCGCGACTTTCCGATGGCGGAGTTCTACGTCATCGAGGAGACCGTCCATGAACGGGATCGACGGCTCCTGGAAGCAGGAGTGAGCACGCTTCTCCCCACGCGCGAGCTTGAGGTTGCACGATTGCTCGAACAGGGAATGAGCCGCCCGAAGATCGCGGAGATGCTTGGCTTGAAGCCGAACACCATCGCCTCGATGTCGAAGACCATCTACCGCAAGCTTGCTGTCAACAACCGTGCACAGCTTTCCGCGCGCATGCGATTGGCCTGAAGCGCGCGATCGCTGGAGAGGCACTGGCCACCGCATCGCCAATCGCGGTTCCAATCGTGGATCCGAGCCGAAAGGGCCGTAGCCGCCATTGAGGCGGCGCGATTCACTCCCGTTTCGATCGGCACCCCAATCTCCGGGCGCGAAGGAATCGGCCTTCACCCCCTCTGGCACGATCAGAACGCCATCTAAAATTTGGATCCGTTTCGATCGGGGAGTTCAACACGCCGCCCTTCTCGGTTCATCAAGGCCGCGAGGCGGCGTTTTGGTTGACAGAACGCCCCGCGCGAGGCCCCACGGCCGATCGCGTCGGAACTCCCGCCAAGAACGCGACTTCCAGCGACGCCCCCGAACGGGTCGCGCTCTGACTTCCGAGAGCCCATCCGAGCCTTCCCGAGCGGAACCCGACGCGTTCCGCTCGGGCTGCACCGCGGAACCCTCTCGGACTCTCGCGCTCTCTGTTGAACCCCCCCTCTTGGTAAACAACTGCGTTCCGCTCGGGGGCGCGAGCGGAACGCTGCTCGGACCGCGGCGGGCGTGGTCAACCCCGACGGACTCGGGCCGCCGGGCGACACGCGGCCGTGACCAAGGCTGACCCGGGGCGATGCGGGGTGGTCGCGGGCGCAACGCGGTTTACCGGGAGCCTCGTACCGACGGCGCTGGCTAGGTGTCGATGCTCTCGGAGGATAGCACTTGCTTGCGGGTTGCCACTGCGGAAAGGATTTCGCGGGCGAAGCGTATGCACATACACCTGCTCCGTCTGTCCATACGCGCGGGGGTGGACCGTCAGGATTTGGACGGAATGATCGTGCCAGTCGCCTTGAACGGCGCGTTCGACTCTGACCTGTCCCCAAGTCCCACAACACAAGAATATTGCCCGTGTCCGATCCGTCCACCCCATCCTCTCCGGCCTTCGGCTTGACGCCGCTGGCCACCGCGACACTGCTGCTCGCGTCCGTGCTGACGACCGCAGGTTCGATGCAGGCCGCCGTCATCTTTGAGCTGTCGGCGCCGGGCGTGAAGCGGTCGGCGTTGGAGACGCCGACCAACACCGAGATCTTCCCCACGACGGGGGACATCAGCAACAGCACGGGCACCTTCTCGATCGGCAACTACACGGTCACCGGTGGCGCGAGCATCGGTGGTGGGGGGGCCCCCTTCGATTCGCGCAACATGCTTTCGATTAGTAACGGGGGGGCAGTCAGCATCGTGTTCAACGCTGGCATCGGCACGTCCAACTACCTCGGCTTCTACTGGGGCGGCGGCGACGCCGCCAACGCGATCGACCTGTACGACAGTTCCAACACTCTCGTAGGTACCTTTTCGACGAGCACCCTGATGAGCCAGCCCGGCATCAACGCCTATCGGGAACCCTCCTATTGGAACCAGCCCTTCGCCTATGTAAACATGACTCTTTCCAACTCCACCTTCTCGAGGATCGTGTTCCGGCAAACCGGCATCGGTGGCTTCGAGATTCAGAATGTGACGGTCGGAACCTTCACGTTCGTACCGGGGACGGTCACGCCGACGTCGGTCCCCGGCGGGACCGGGCTTGCAGCGCTCGCGATCGGTGCGGCAGGCCTTCGCGGCCGTCGCCGCAGCCGGAACTGAGTCGAGACCTTCGCGAACCGCCACCACGACACCGCTTCGGGCTTCCGCCCGGGGCGGTGTTGCGTTGGGGTTCGCGAAGTTCGCCTTCCGAGTTCGTACGTCCCCTCCGCCTCGCTGCGCTCGGCACCTCCCCCGCCTCGCTGCGCTCCGCCGGGGAGGAGTTGCGCCGTTCGCGCGAATGCCCCGCGCGATCTCGCGAGCGCTCTGCGAAGTGAAGAGGTAGGCGCCCGGCCTCCGTCCGGGGTCCCAACACACCCGTCTCCGCCACTTCCCTCGGGAGGCCCGATGTCGCTGCGCGATCAACACCAGGACCCCGACGCGATGACACCGGAGGAGCGTGCGTTCGCGATCGCGTCTCCCCTTCCCCCCACCGCTGGCGGCGTCGCTCCTGCGCCACGTCCGCAGCGAGGTGTTCAAGATCGCAGTTGGGGCCGCATCCCGCGACCGCATCGAACCTGATCCCCCGGCGGAGTCTTGCCTCCCCGGTCCAACCAAGTCCGACCCGCGGATTGACGCACGGAGATCGACCGCTGAACGGTGGACCGGGCCAAGCCCTCGGTCTCGCGGGAGCAGAGCATGCCCACAGCGCCACCAATCAAGGAGATCGGGCGGTGGCGCCGCTGAAGCAGATGACCGCCACGCAGGTTGAGCGGCTGGTGGGACGCCGCTCCGCGGAGGTCTGCGGAGAGCAGAGCCGATCCGGGAACACCGACTCCCTCGTCAAGAGGATCGCCTGGCGAAGTAGCTCTCGGGTTGGGGGGCGAACGAGTTCGGCGACCTTCAAGAGGCGTCCCCCACAGGCGGTGCGATAGAGGCGGCGACGCTCGGCGATCACACATGCCGAGACTTCTGCACTTCGGACATCGCGGAGATCGGGCGAGCGTCCGGCCGACCCCAAGTCATATGCAGAAGTCGCGCCAAAGTGGCACTTTTGGCATATGATCTGGCATGCCCCACCTCGACGACTACCTGGACGGCCTCCTCTCCCGAGGGCGGTCCCACTTCTCTCGCGATGAGGCGGCGACCGCCGCGGGACTGAAGCCCGCGGCGTTGTCCACGGCGCTCGCCCGCGCAGCGAGACGGCGTCGGGTCGTGAGCCCGCGGCGGGGCTTCTACATCGTCCTTCGGCCGGAGGATTGGATCGCGGGCGCACCCGACCCGGTCCGCTGGATCGACCCGCTGATGCGGCATCAGCGGATCGCCTACCGCGTCTCCCTTCTCCGCGCAGCCGCGTTCCACGGCGCGAGCCATCAGGCGAGCATGGTGTTCCAGGTCGTCGTTCCGCGGCAGCTCCGTCCGATCGCGATCGGGCGGCACCGCCTGCAGTTCGTCTTCCAGTCTCCAGATGCGTTCGCCGAGACGAACCGGCCCGAGTGGCTCGACCGCATCAAGAGCGACGCCGGCTTCGCCACGGTGGCGGGCGTCGAGTCGACGCTCCTCGACTCCGCACGCTACTTCCGCAAGGCCTCGGGGATCGGCGGCGTCGCGCAGATCGTCTTCGACATCGGAGCGAAGGCGAAGCCGCGGATCCTGAAGGCGTTGGCCGCGCACTACGAGAGCACCACCGTGCGGCGGCTCGGCTATCTGTTCGATCGACTCGGGCACACGAGGCAGGCGGGTGCGCTCGATGGGTTCGCGCGGGAGCAGAGAAACATCGTGCCGCTCGATCCCGGGCCCGCCGGCTCGGGGCGGCGGCGCGGGCACGCTCCGAAGATCGATGCGCGGTGGAAGGTCCTCGTGAACAGCCCCGTGGAGGTCGCGAGGTGATTCCGCGGGCCTACCTCCAGGCGTGGAGCGTCCGAGCGCCGTGGCCCGACCTTCGGCAGGTGGAGCAGGATCTCGTGATCTGCCGCGCGCTCTGCGACCTCTTCAGTTCGCCCGCCCTCGAGGGCAGGGTCGCGTTCCGCGGCGGGACCGCGATCCACAAGTTGCTGTTCGCGGAGCCGCTCCGGTACTCGGAGGACATCGACCTCGTGCAGGTCCGCGCCGAGCCGATCGGCGCGACCATCGACGCCGTGCGCGGCGCGCTGTCGTGGCTCGGGAAGTGCAGCCGCGAGCAGGCGGGGCACTCGATGCACCTCGTCTTCCGATTCGCGCCCGAGGTCGAGCCCGCGTCGTCGCTCCGCCTGAAGGTCGAGATCAACACGCGGGAGCACGCCAGCCTGCTCGGCATCCGGCGGTATCCCTTCGCCGTCGCGAGCGAGTGGCACTCCGCGGAGGCGTCGATCGACTCGTTCGAGCCCGAGGAGCTCTTCGGCACGAAGCTGCGGGCGCTGCTTCAGCGGAGGAGCGGCCGCGACCTCTTCGACCTCGATCATGGACTGCAGCGGCTTCGGCTCGATCCGAACAAGGTCGTCGCCTGCTTCACGCACTACGTCGCGCAGGAGGGGCGTCCCATCCGTCGGGCGATGGCCGAGGAGCGCATGCTTGAGAAGCTCGGCCGCAGCCTGACCGAGGACGTCGCTCCGCTGCTTTCGCCTGCCGTCCGATGGGGCGACGCGGACGCGATCCGCGGGTTCGAGCGCGTCTGGACCGATCTGATCGCGCGCATTGGGGGTTCACCGTGGAAGCGCTCGGACGCGGTGATCGAGGAACTCCGCGCGACCCGTCATCCCGGTCTGCTTGAGCGGTAGGGCGCCAGCGCGGCGGGTGTGGTCGATCCCTCCGTGTCAATGATGATGAGGCGCTCCCCGTCGCGCCGGACAGTCAGAGCGATCGGGGATGTCCACCGTCATTCCGACCGCCCGTTCCACCCGCCTCCGGGCACCGGCCGGGCCTGCGACCGCCGGACCGGGGTCGACCCGGGAGAGCGTCGCGATCGAGGCGCCGCCCCAGAATCCATCCCACCCGATCCGCGGCTGCCGATGCCCGGGGCGCTCATCCGCCGCGAACATCGAGGCCGCACCATCGTGGTGCGGGTGCTGCCCAACGGATTCGACTTCGACGGCACGGTCTACCGGTCACTCTCCGCGGTGGCGACGGCGGTCACCGGGGCCAACTGGAACGGCTACCTCTTCTTCGGGCTGACCACGGACGCCAAGGGACCCCGGGAGGGAACGCGATGACGAGGCGACGGGCACCCGAGTCGGTCAACCGGATCCGCTGCGAGGTCTGCACACGCACGAGCTCCGAGGAGGGCCTTGAGCAGGAGTTCAACTCCCTCGATGCCCAGCGCGAGGCGGGCGAGGCCTACATCCGGAGTCAGGCGGCAGGCGAGGCTCGAAGCCCTCGCCGAGGCGCCGCTAGAGGTGTGGCGGGGACGCAGTCGACTGGGGTACCGACCGCCGGTGTTGTGCCGAGCCCGACGAACGCGGCGCGAGGAACTCTCAGCGGCTGCGGCGCCACCGCCTCCCGCCGCCATCGTGCAAGCGTGCGCACGCTCACCCCGAGCGCCTCGGCGAACTCCGCCGCCCCCCCGCCCCCGGTCCGACTCCGTCGATCGCGTGCTCATGCACGCATGGTGCTCCCGGATCACGCCCCGCGGAAAGGGATGCCGGGGGGCGTCGATTCACGGACGCCTACCGACGTCACCTTCAGCGACGCCGCGCGTCCGGCACGGCAACGCCCGCACGCGCTCCGTGGTCGAGAGGGCCGATCCACCCGCGAGACGCGCCCCGCCCGTGTACCGCGCCGATAGGCAATCAGCCGATTGCCCAGTAGGCAAATGGACGATGCCGTAGCAGGCAACTGGACGGACTCGGTTGACCTCGCTTCTCGACCGACCGCTTGGTGCCGCGCTCAGGGCCGCACTGCGCGACACCCCGGTCGTCTGTCTGGTCGGCCCGAGTTGCGGCGTTGCGCTGGATCCTCGCCGTCGGACCTCACGCCGCCTTGGACGCCCAGCCCGGTCCGCTGGGGTCGCCACGGCTTCGTTCCGCGCTTCGGCGCGAGCAAATCGCTCCTCGGACAGCGGCGGGCCTGGCGTACTCCGACCGACGCGGGTTCCGCCCGCGGCGCAATGCTGACCTCGCCTCCGAACGATCACGCCGCCGCGCCGGCGTCGGTCACCCGACCGGCGCGCTCCCGCGCTGCGCCATCGGGCGCCACAGGATCAGCCCCGAACGGAGCGGCGGGCACTCGACGAAGTAGCGCCAGTGCTCGAACGCCTCGTAGGTCTCGCCGAGATGCTCGAGGCCGCGCCGCAGCAGCCGCCGGTAGGCGACGCTCGCCGAGCGCAGCGGCGCCGGCAGCTCCGGGCGCGCGTCGGACTCGACGCGTGCGGTCACCTCGAGTTCAGACACGCTCGCCCACGATCCCTGGATCGGCGCGTTGGAAGGCGGCACGCACTTCGCCGAGAAGGACCCGCCCGCCGGCAGGTCGCGATGCCAGAGGACATCGAGCACGGCGTACTCCGCCCAGCCCGAGACGCCCATGCGCAAGCACGCCTCGTCACGCTCGCCCGCCTCCGCGTACACCGCGCCGAGCGCGGGGATCCATTCGCCGAACGCCAGGGTGATCCGCCCGCGGCGCGCGGGATGACGCTGCGAGAACCAGACGCCCGCTCCCCCCGCATCGCCCGATCCGTCCGCCCCACTCTTCGACGCGTGCAGCTCGACCCCCACCATGCCGGGCGATGAGAGCTCCTCGAGCAGCGGCGGCAAGGGCCCTTGCCGCCCGAGCGCCTCGCGCAGGTCGGCGCCCTCGGGCATCCACGCCCGAAGGTGCTCGTCTGTGGAGTGGACCGCGGCAAGCTGCCTGAGCCCGCCCGGCACGAGCCGCTCGAGTCCGTCGAAGAGCTGCAGCCTGGTCACATCGACCCGCGAGGCGTCGCGGCGATTGGGCGTGACGAGGTCGATGCCGACCTTCGCGTGGACCGCGGCAGCGGCAGTCTTGCGCGATTCGAAGTGCGCCCGGCGAAGCAGGCGGCCGCGGTTCGTGGTGGTGCCCGCGCGGGGCAGCCGACCCGCGATCAGCGCATCGAGGTCGAACTCCTCGCGCTCGGCCTCGATCGCGGCCTGCAGCCGCGCGACCGACTCCCGAAGCGCCGCGAGCAGAGCGGGCGGAGCGCCCACAGCGTCGAACCCTCGCAGCAGGCTCGCCCAGCCGCGGGTGCCGGGCCGCGCCTTGGCCATCTCGCCCGGCGAGGTCGCCCGTACGAGCGCGAGCAGCAGCCACGAGGTGAACTTGCTGACGCCGAGGCGTTCCGCCGCGGTGCGACTGCTCGAACCTGGCGGCAGCGTCGCCGCGACGATCGCGGCCGTCGCCCCAGCGACCTCGCGAAGCGCCGCCGCGAGCCTGGGGGAGGCCTGCTCGATCGGATCGTCATGGGGCGAAGTCATGCGGGAGCGGGCGTTGCGGCGGGGGAGCGGGAAGCGCGTTGGCGAGAGCGATCACGATAGCCGCGGCCCGGCTCGCGGCGCCTCGCCTGCCAGTGAATGGCACACCGAGCGAAACCGCTGCGACTCGCCGCCGATTCCGCGGTCCGCCGTTGCGTGTCTCGCCTTCGGGCCGAGACTCGTGCCCGACACCCCAAGCCGCAACTCCGCGGCTGGAGATCGACCGAGTTCCGGTCAACGCAAGTCATCACCCGAGAGGAAGAACGATCATGTCGACCCAGAGAGTCAATCACCACGGCCGTTCCCGTTCCGGTCTTGCAGTTCTGGCGGTTGCCGCCGCGACGGCGGTGGGCTCGGTCGCGAGCACCGCATCTGCGACGCCCATCCAGTACACGATGACTTGGAGCAACGTCACTGGGAGTTATGGCGGCACCGGATTCACCGGCCAGACCATGACACTGCAGTTCAACTACGACACGACCAACGTCGGCCTGCAGGGTCCCTTCCCCCGAGCCGTGTTCGTCAATGGAGCGGGGATACGCGTGACGCTGGGCACGGGCGGATCGATCCTGAACAATGCCGCCCTCGACAATGTGGCAGCCAACAGCTCGGCCTTGCTGGTCATCGACTCGACGACGGTCTACTTCGGGATATCTGACGGCACGACCTACACCGGCGATCGCGGCTTTCTCTTTGGCTTGACCGGCGGTCCCGCGGTCGCGAACTTCCTGACGACCGAGTGGAGTGGGGCCACCGGGCCCACCGGACAAGCGGGGGTCTCCGCGGGATGGGGTCCCACCGCCCCTGGAGTCCCCCTTGTGATCGGTGGATTGCAACTCGCGATGACCGGCGCCTCGGGCGGCGGCACATGGAGCAGCGGCTCCCCCTCGGTCATCCCCGGCTCCGGCCTCGCCGCGATCGGCACGCTCGGCCTCGCGGGCATCGCCCGCCGCCGCCGCCGCTGAACGCCGGCGACGCGACCGGACCCGCCATCACCACCACGCCACCACCACCACGACACCGCCTCGGGCTCCGGTCCGGGGCGGTGCCGCGTTGGGAGGCGGAGCGTGCTCGCGGCATCGGGCGGTGTTGGACGGGCGGTGTTGGACAGGCAGCGACTGGTCGGGCAGCGATCCGCTCTGGGGGAGTGTTGCGGGCAGTGTTGGACAGGCAGCGACTGCGGGCGGTGTTGGCGGTGTTGGACAGGCAGCGACTGGTCGGGCAGCGATCCGCTCTCGGGCAGTGTTGGCAGTGTTGGACAGGCAGCGACTGCGGGCGGTGTTGGACAGGCAGCGACTGGTCGGGCAGCGATCCGCTCTCGAGCGGCAGTGTTGGACAGGCAGCGACTGGTCGGGCAACGATCCGCTCTCGGATCGGCTCTTGGGCATTGGAACCCGGCGGCGAATCCCCAGTTGACCAAATGCTGAGCGTGGACTCGCGGGGCAGTGGGCGGGGCAGTGTTGGACAGGCAGGGACCAGTGTTGGACAGGCAGCGACTGCCGGCAGCGACTGCCGACGGCAGTGGGCTGGACGGGGATTGCTGGACAGCCATCGTTCTGCGGCGTTCTGCCCCCCCGGGGGCGACACCCGCGACCGAGCCAGACCCCCGACAAGAGGGGATTGCTGGACAGCCATCGTTCTGCGGCGGGATTGCTGGACAGCCATCGTTCTGCGGCGTTCTGCCCCCCCCGGGGGGCGACACCCGCGACCGAGCCAGACCCCCGACAAGAGGCCTGGAATCCCGCCGGTGTCGCTAGTCGAACCGCTGCGGTCTCGTACCTGCCGCCGAAGATCGTTCGGGCTCCGCCGGCGGTCTTCGACTCCCAATCCCGCGACACCCAATCCCACGACAACCAATCCCGCGACTCCCAATCCCGCGACTCCCAATCCCGCGACACCCAATCCCACGACACCCAATCCCGCGACAACCACTCCCGCGACTCCCACCCCCCGCGACTCCCATTCCCGCAAGTCCCTCGACCCACGCACGCCCGTGGCTGCCGAGGCGACCTCGACCTCCCCTCCGCTCCCTCGATTCGCCGCCGCCTCTCGT
This sequence comes from Phycisphaerae bacterium, assembly GCA_016873275.1. Taxonomy (GTDB): domain Bacteria; phylum Planctomycetota; class Phycisphaerae; order Phycisphaerales; family SM1A02; genus VGXO01. Next base: position 66,033 of record VGXO01000008.1, on the reverse strand, counting down.
CCTTAGACTAGATCGCTTCGACCAAGGTCCCGTGGCTCGCGAGTCACCGACGCTCCCGAACCCCGTCATCGACCTTGAGGCACCGTCCCCGTCCCCGCGTGGAGATCGACCTCCGGTCCCCGTCCCCTCTCGCGTTCCGCACTCCTCTCGCGTTCCGCACTCCTCTCGCGTTCCGCACCCCTCTCGCGTTCCGCACCCCCCGCGCGTTCCGCACCCCTCGCGCGTCCATCACCCATCCGTCCGTCGCCCTTCTCCCATGATCACCGCCCCGCTCCTCACCGCCATCCTCGCCTCCGTCCTTCTTCAGGCACCCCCCGCGCGGTCCGAGCCGCCCGCGGAGGCGCCGAATCCGGAGACCGCGAACCTCCGCGAGATCCGCCAGCTCACCTTCCCCGACCGGTTCACGAAGGCGGGCGAGGCGTACTTCTCGCCGGACATGACGCGGATGATCTTCCAGGCGATCGAGGTCCCCGCCGAGGGCGCGACCGCCGACGAGTTCTACGCCATGTTCGTCGCGGACGTGGTGCGCGACGGCGACGGTCGCGTGGCGAGCCTCGCGAACATCCGCCGACTCAGTCCGCCCGGCTCCGCCAACACCTGCGGCTGGTTCCATCCCGCCGACCCGAACCGCATCCTCTTCGGATCGACGCTCGCGCCGCCGACCGAGTCCGCGCCGCCGGGCTATCAGCGCGGCAGCGGTCGCTACCGCTGGATGTTCCCGCCGGGGATGCGCATCGTCGAGTGCGACCTCCGCACCGCCGACGGCACCGCGAACACGCTGAAGGTGCTCGCGGGCGACGGCACCGCGTACGTCGCGGAGGGCTCGTGGTCGCCCGACGGTCGCTCGATCCTCTATTGCTCCCTCGCGAGCGGGCAGGGCGACCTCGTGGTGAAGGACCTCGAGACCGGCGAGGAGCGCACCATCGTGGCGGTGCCGGGCTACGACGGCGGACCCTTCTTCTCGCCCGACGGAAACCGCATCTGCTACCGCTCCGACCGCCACGGGAACAACCTGCTGCAGGTCTTCGTCGCCGAGCTCGAGCGCGACGCCGCGGGTCGGGTCATCGGCGTGCGCCGCGAGCACCAGGTGACCGACGACGGGAACGTGAACTGGGCGCCCTACTGGCACCCCGCGGGACGGCACCTCGTCTTCGCCTCGAGCGCCGCGGGTCACCGCAACTACGAGGTCTTCCTCGTGGACGCCGCGGACCTCTCCGACGCCTCGCCGCCGCGGCTCCAGTACGGCACGGCGCTTCGTCGGGTGACCTTCGGCGAGGGCGCCGACGTGCTGCCGGTCTTCTCGCCCGATGGTCGCTTCCTCCTCTGGACCGGTCAGCGCGGCGCGGACCGCTCGAGCCAGATCTACGTCGCCGACTTCGTCATGGACCTCGCGCCGCCCTCCTCGCAGATGCCCGACCTGCGCTCGGACCGCGTCGGCAGCCGCGATCAGCCGCGCGGCGGAGAGCGATGAGGTCACCCATGAGCGCCGAGGTCACCGCATGAGCGAGGAGCTCGTCGACCGCCGCTACCTGATCCCCTTCCGGTCGCCGCTGCTTCCGCAGATCTTCACGGACGTCCTGGTGATCGGCGGCGGGGTGGCGGGCATGCGGGCGGCGATCGCGGCGGGCGGGCACGGCGAGGTGATCCTCCTCTCGAAGGCGCCGCTCGAGGTCTCGAGCACCGCGTGGGCGCAGGGCGGCATCGCCGCCGCGGTCGATCCGGAGGACTCGCCCGACGCGCACGCCGCCGACACGCTCGACGCCGGCGGCGGGCTCAATGATCCGGAGGCGGTGCGCGTCCTGACCGAGGAGGGCCCGGGGGAGCTCGAGACGCTCCGCTCCTGGGGCATGCGGCTCGACCGCGACGCCGCGGGCGGCATCCACCTCGGGCAGGAGGGCGGGCATCGCCGCCGACGCATCGTGCACGCCGACGGCGACGCGACCGGCGCGGAGCTCGTCCGCGCGATGCGGTCGCGGATCGCCTCCTCCGGCTCGATCCGGATCTTCGAGCGCTGCTTCGCGATCGACCTGCTCTCCTCCGAGCGCGGCGACCGGCGGGTGCTCGGCGCGATCACCCATCACCCCAAGCATGGGCTGCAGATCATCTGGGCGAGGGCGACGATCCTCGCCTGCGGCGGGCTCGGGCAGGTCTTCCGTGAGACGACCAATCCCCGCGTCGCCACCGCCGACGGCATCGCGATGGCGTGGCGGGCGGGCGCCTCGGTCGCCGACCTCGAGTTCGTGCAGTTCCACCCGACCGTCCTCTACGTCGCGGGCGCGACCCGCGCGCTTATCAGCGAGGCGGTGCGCGGCGAGGGCGCCTGGCTCGTCGACCGCCACGGGCGGCGCTTCATGCAGGACGCGCATCCGATGGGCGACCTCGCGCCGCGCGACGTGGTGAGCCGCACGATCGCCTCGGTGCTCGCCCGCAGCGGCGGCTCGAACGTGTGGCTCGACCTGCGCCCGATCGGCACGGCCCGCTTCGCCGAGCGCTTCCCCGGGCTCGACCGCCTCGTCCGCTCCTTCGGGCTCGATCCCGCGGTCGATCCGATCCCGGTGCATCCCGCCGCGCACTACTCGGTCGGCGGCGTGCGCACCGACCTCGCGGGGCGCACCGACCTGCCGGGGCTCCTTGCCTGCGGCGAGGTCGCCGCGAACGGCGTCCACGGCGCGAACCGCCTCGCGAGCAACAGCCTGCTCGAGGGTCTCGTCTACGGCCGACGCGCGGGCGAGGCGGCGGTCGAGGAGGCGACGACGAATCCCGAGAAGGTGCTCTCGAGCATCGCGACGAGCCACCGCGCCGAGCTCGACCTCGCCGACGTCCGGAGCAGCCTTCGAAGCGCCGTCTGGCGCCACGCGGGCGTCGTGCGCGAGGGCGGTCGCCTCGACGACCTCCTCGACATGCTCGACTTCTGGGCGCGCTACTCGCTCGACAAGATCTTCGACGATCCCGAGGGCTGGGAGACGCAGAACCAGATCGCCGCCGCGACGCTCCTTGCCCGCGCCGCCCGCTGGCGGCGGGAGAGCCGCGGGACCCACGCCCGCGAGGACTTCCCGGAGCCCTGCGACGAGTACGCGGTGCACGCCGCGTGGCGGCGCGACCGCGAGTCGCCCGCGATCCATCCCGTCGCCCACGCGGAGCGACCGGCGTGAGACCCCGCGCCGCGATCCTCCTCCTCGCCGCCGCGCCGCTGCCGCGGGTGGCACGATCCTCGCCCGCGGGGCACGCCGCGCGAGGCGCGCTTGCCGCAGGCACCGCGTTCTTCTCGCTCTTCTCGCTCGTCTCGCTCGTCTCGCTCGCCGCGCTCGCCGCGCTCGCCGGGTGCCAGCCGCAGGTCGTCGAGTATCACTATCGCCCCGCGTACTACCAGCTCGCCTCGGAGACGAAGCTTCCGGATGAGGTCGTCACCGAGGACGGTCGCATCATCCGCTTCGTCTCGACGCCGATCGACGAGATGCAGAAGTCCCGCGACGCCGCCGAGGAGGGCGGCGACCAGCCCGCGGCGCCGCCCGCCGAGATCTGGAAGGAGTCGCCGGATGGTCGGGTGACCCTCACCTGCATCCTGCCCGAGCACGTCCTCGCGAACACCATGACCTGCCTGCGCCTCGAGCGCTACGACGTGATGTACTCCGAGCTCCTCGCCAAGCGCACCCGCGCCGAGTACGAGGCGAGCGGTCGGGGTCCCGAGCAGTTCGCGGCGTGGTGCGCGAGGCACCGCGGCGACCTGATGTCGATGCTCAACCGCATGGGCTTCGGCTTCATGGGCAGCGACGTCATCCTCGACCGCGCCGGACCCGACGTGCTCCGCGCCCGCTTCACCCCGCGGCTCAGCGGGCAGTTCAAGTTCAGCGAGGTCCTGATGACCTACGAGGGCTTCGGGATGAAGCTGCTCACGATCCGGTGAGCGACGGGCGGTTCACGCCCGCTCGAGGGCGTTCCGGCTGACGAAGAGGTTGCGGGCGCGGAACGCGGAGGGACTCTCGTGGATCAAGACCGCGCGAAGCGATCCGAGCATGGACGCGAACCATGGGCGGCGCAGCGCCCGCGTGGGGTCGCCGGTCCAGCAGGGGCACTCGAGCCCATGCCGGCGGGCGAGCTCCTCCGCGGTCGCCGCGAGGTAGGCGTCTCGAGGTCGTCGACTAGTTCCGTGATCCGCGCCGGGATCAGCCGGCGCTCGCGGTGGTCTCCGGCTTCGCCGTGCCCTCGCCGCCCTCGGCGGGCGTGCCCTTCGCCTCGAAGCGGAGGTGCTGCTCCTCGGCGCGGCGGGTGACGAACACGGTGTGACCGGGCTGGAACTCGCCGCTCAGGAGGTTCTCCGCGAGCGGATCCTCGATGTAGGTGCCGAGCGCCCGGCGCAGCGGACGCGCGCCGAAGTCGGGGTTGTAGCCCTTCTCGATCAGGAAGTCCTTCGCCGCCTGGTCGAGCTCGAGATGCATGCCCTTGTCCTTCAGGCGCTGGCGGACCTTGGCGAGCTCGAACTCGATGATGTGGTTGAGGTCGTCCTTCACGAGCGGACGGAAGACGATGATCTCGTCGAGGCGGTTGATGAACTCGGGGCGGAAGAACTTCTCCGCCTCGTGCATCAGCGCGGTGCGCATCTTGTCGTAGTCCTGCACCGACTCCCGCTTGCCGAAGCCGAACCCGGAGCCGCCCTTGATGAGGTCGGCGCCGATGTTGCTCGTCATGATCAGGATGACGTTCTTGAAGTCGACGTGGCGCCCGAACGAGTCGGTGAGGCGACCCTCCTCCATGATCTGGAGGAGCATGTTGAAGACGTCGGGGTGCGCCTTCTCGACCTCGTCGAGCAGCACGACCGCGTAGGGCCGGCGGCGGATCCGCTCGGTGAGCTGACCGCCCTCCTCGTAGCCGACGTAGCCCGGAGGCGCGCCGATGAGGCGGCTGACGTTGTGCTTCTCCATGTACTCGCTCATGTCGAGGTAGATCAGGGCGTCCTGATCCCCGAACATGAACTCCGCCAGCGCCTTCGCGAGCAGCGTCTTTCCGACGCCGGACGGCCCGACGAAGATGAAGGAGCCCATCGGGCGCTTCGGATCCTTGAGCCCCGAGCGGGCCTTGCGGATCGCCCGGGCAACCGCCTTGACCGCCTCGTCCTGGCTGACCACGGTCTTGTGGAGCTCCTTCTCGAGCTGGAGCAGCCGCTGGCTCTCCTCCTTCTCGAGGCGGGTGAGGGGCACGCCGGTCATCTTGCTGACGACCTCGGCGATGACCTCCTCGTCCACCACCGCGTCGATCTGGTTCATGCGGTCGCGCCAGTCCTGCTGGACCTTCTCCTTCTGCTTGCGGAGCTTCTCCGCCTGGTCGCGGAGGTCCGCGGCGCGCTCGTAGTCGGCGGCCTTCACCGCCTCGTCCTTGGCGATCGAGAGCCGCTCGATCTTCTCCTCGAGCTCCGCGAGGTCCGGCGGCTTGGTCATGCTCTTGAGCCGCAGGCGGGCGCCCGCCTCGTCGATCACGTCGATCGACTTGTCGGGCTGCACGCGACCGGGGATGTAGCGGCCGGAGAGCTCCACCGCCGAGCGGATCGCCGCGTCGGTGTAGCGCACCCGGTGGTGCTGGGCGTACTTCTCGCGGAGCCCCTTGAGGATCTCCACGGTCTGCTCCGCCGAGGGCGGCTCGACGGGGATCGACTGGAAGCGCCGCTCCAGCGCCGCGTCCTTCTCGATGTACTTGCGGTACTCGTCGAAGGTGGTGGCGCCGATGCACTGGATCTCGCCGCGGGCGAGGGCGGGCTTGAGCACGTTCGACGCGTCGATCGCGCCCTCGGCGCCGCCGGCGCCGACGAGGGTGTGGAGCTCGTCGATGAAGAGCAGGATGTTCTTCGCGCGGCGGACCTCGTTCATCACCGCCTTGATCCGCTCCTCGAACTGACCGCGGTACTTGGTGCCCGCGACCATCGCGGCGAGGTCGAGGACGACCAGCCGCTTGTCGAAGAGGAGGTCGGGGACCTCCTGCGAGACGATCGACTGGGCGAGGCCCTCGACGATCGCGGTCTTGCCCACGCCCGCCTCGCCGAGGAGGACGGGGTTGTTCTTGGTGCGGCGGCAGAGGACCTGGATGAGCCGCTCGATCTCGCTGGCGCGACCGATCACCGGATCGAGCTCGCCGTTGCGGGCAAGCTCGGTGAGGTCGCGACCGAAGCTGTCGAGCGCGGGGGTCTTGCTCTTGCCGCGGCGGGCGGCGGCGCCGGGCTCCGCGGGAGCCTGGGGCTCCGCGGGCTCGCCGGGCTGACCTCCCTGCTCCTCGTTCTCGACGCCCGCGCCGAGGAGGTTCAGCACCTCCTCGCGGACCTCCTCGAGCTTGAGCCCGAGGTTCAGGAGCACCTGCGCGGCGACGCCGTCGTGCTCGCGGAGGAGCCCGAGCAGCAGGTGCTCGGTGCCGACGTAGTTGTGGTTGAGGTTGCGGGCCTCCTCGATGGCGTACTCGATGACCTTCTTCGCCCGCGGGGTCTGCGGGAGCTTGCCCATCGTCACCATCTCGGGACCGCTCTTCACGAGCTTCTCGACCTCGAGGCGGACCTTGCGGAGGTCGATGCCGAGGTTCTTCAGCACGTTCGCCCCGACGCCGCTGCCTTCCTTGACGAGCCCGAGCAGGATGTGCTCGGTCCCGATGTACTCGTGGTTGAAGCGCTGCGCCTCCTGATTGGCGAGGGCCATCACCTTGCGGGCACGGTCGGTCAGTCGCTCGAACATGCGGTTCCTCCTGCATCTCCGCGGGTCGCGGGACGCGCCGAACGGATGGTAGGGAGCCGGGGGCTCCGGGCCGCGAGCTGCGGTCGCATCCCCACCACCGTCGGGTCATCGGCAAACCGCAAGCGACGTACCACAGGACCCGCCCTTGATCGAACGAAGGACCTCAACTTTCGTGCCCGCAAGGTCGCGCCGGGTACGCTTTGTGCAGGATGCGCCGCCTGCACGCTGCCAATCCGGCAAGGCTCCGTGACCTGACCGCCATCGCCGCCATCGCCGGGGTCGCCGCCGCGGCGCAGACCGCCCCGACCACGACCCCACCGCCACCCGCCGCGGCCCCGGTCGCTCCGACCGAGCCAGCGCCAGCGAGCCCGCCGAACTCGACGCCCGGACCAACCAGCGAGGCGCCCCCGGCGGACGCCGGTCCGGTCCTGAAGAAGGACCTCCCGGAGCATCGCCCGCGCGGCGGGCGACCCGACTCGCCCCCCACCGCGGGGGCGATCGCCAAGCGCCTGACCCCGATGCTCGCGCGGCTCGGTCGCGACGACGCGCCGGTCACCGCGCCAGGCATCGTCCTCTGGAGTCCCGGCGACCGCACCGCCGCGGCGGCGCTCGCGGTCCGCCTCGACCGATCGCTCGGCGAGATGCGGCGGCTCCTGCGGGTGCAGCGCGGCAGGCTCGCCCCGCGGGCGGTGGTGCTGCACGCCGACCGCGACGCCTTCGAGCTCGCGGAGGCGACGCTCTTCCTGCAGGCGCCGCTGCGGAGCCGGATCGCGGTCCTCCACGAGCTCGACGGCACCGGCGTGATCGACGCATGGGAGTCGAGCGACGAGCCGGTCCGCCGCGGCTCGCTCGGGCGAGCGCTCGCGACCTCGCTCCTCCTCGACGAGCCCACGATCGCCGCGTGGCCGACCTGGTTCCGCGAGGGGCTCGCCTCGCAGCTCGCGGACGCCTCGATCTCGCCGAACGGGCTCGAGCCGGTCATGCGGCAGGTCGGGCTCGCCGCGATCCGCGGCGGGCGCGCCGCGGGGCTGCTCGGGCTCCCTCCCGAGGATCCGGCGTGGATCGACCTCGCCTCGCCCGCCCAGGGCGTCGCCTTCCTCGCGGTCCAGTGGCTCGCCGAGCAGGCGCCGACCCGGCTCGACCGCTTCATCGACGCGCTCCGCCGCGGGGTGGCATGGACGGACGCCCTCCGCGAGATCTACGGGCTCACGCCGGCGTCGCTCTCGGCGGCGCTCGGGCGGCACTACATGATGAACGACTGAGGTCCGCGGAACGGCGCGTCGAGGGCGATCGCGTCGCTCCGCTCTCCCGTCAGCGTGCGGTCGCGACCAGCGAGCGCCCGAGGAAGTTCGCGAGCACCCGACCGCCGAGCGGCGTGAGGTAGCTCTCGGGATGGAACTGCACGCCCTCGAGCGGGGCGCTTCCCGGCGGACCCTCCCAGCGGATCCCCATCACGAGCCCCTCGTCGGTCCACGCGCTGATCCGAAACGGCGGTCGCACCGACGATGCCTCGACGAGGAGCGAGTGGTATCGCGCCGCGGGGAAGGGCGAGGGCAGGTCGCGGAGGATCCCGCGACCATCGTGGTGCACCGCCCACGCGCGACCGTGGATCGGACGCGGCGCCCGGACGACCTCCATCCCGAACGCCGCGGCGATCGCCTGATGCCCGAGGCAGACGCCGAGGATCGGGACCCTCCCTGCGAAGCGCCGCACGAGCTCCATCGAGACGCCCGCCTCGCCCGGTCCGCATGGTCCCGGCGAGACGAGGATCGCGGCAAGGTCAAGCGACTCCGCCTCCACGATCGAGATGCGGTCGTTGCGCACGACCCGCACCTCGAGCTCGGGCGCGAGGCGACCAACCTCCTGCACGAGGTTGAAGGTGAACGAGTCGTAGTTGTCGACGACGAGCAGCACGCGGGGATTGTGGCGGATGCCGGCGGCGACACAAGGGAGGAGGATGCCGGCGGCGACATAAGGGAGGAGGATGCCGGCGGCGACACAAGGGAGGAGGATGCCGGCGGCGACACAAGGGAGGAGGATGCCGGCGTTTCACGTTCGGAGTCCCGACGCCAGCCTCCAGTCGGACCTCGCCCGGGGGCTCGGCGCGATTCGGAACTCCTCCCCGGCGGAGCGCAGCGACGCGGGGGAGGTGCCGAGCGAACGCAGTTCGCGAGGCGGAGGGGACGTCCAATGAACGGATTGCTTGCCTCACGCACCGCACCCGCACATCCCGTTGGAGCAGGTCCCCTCCGTCCTGCTCGCTGCGCTCGCAGTCCACCTCACCCCACGGCGACGCCGTGGGGAGGAGTTCCAAAGGGCGCAACGGCGCGATGGCGCAATCTCGAACAACAGAACTCGCGCTCTCCGGAACTCCTCCCCGGCGGAGCACGCCGAGATGACGCGTTCCGGAACTCCTCCTCGCCCTACGCCGCCGCGGTGCCCGCGACGCCGTCGCGGGTCACCACGAAGAGGTTCGTGGTGATCGGATAGGGAAGCCGGCGGAACTCCTCGGTCGCCCGCTCCTTGAGGCGCTCGAGCAGCCGCTCGGGCGCCGCGGAGATCGCGAGGAACCGGTCGCGGGCGGGGGTCGCGACGTAGAAGTCGCCGCCCATCTGCGGGGCGAGGCGGGCGTGGAGTCCCGAGAGGAGCAGCCGCGCCGCGTCGTAGCCATCCTGCTCCGCGACGATCGCCGCGCGACCGCCCTCCGCGGAGTCGACCACCTGCACGCGGAGCTCCGGGCTGTAGCGGGCGAGGTTCTCGCGGGCGATCCGCTCGAGGTCCTCCGGCTGCAGCCGCCAGCGGATCATCTGCTCGGTGGTGATGCTCACGGTCATCTGCGGCATGTCGAGGACGAAGACGACGACGGTGCCGTTGACGTAGGGCACGTGGGCGACCTGCTCGCGGTCGAGGCTCTCGAAGATCGACTCCGGCTGGATGCGGGGCATGATGCGGGGCATCGCCACCGCGAGCGGCACCGGCGTGCCGCTGAGCGCGTCGCCCTCGATGAGCCGGTCGAAGTAGTGCTCGACGATCTCGACGCCGCGGTCGGGATCGCGCTGGACCATCCGGTAGAGGTTCTCGAGCCCGAGCGGTCGACCGTCCAGCGAGATGGCGAGCGGTCCGACCAGCTCGATCGTCCGCTCGGAGTGGCTCCGGGCGAGGATCTTCGCGACCTGCTCGGTGAACGCCTCGGGATGCAGCGGCATGCTCGACACGACGGATCCTCCTCCGGGGATCAACGTCCCCGCCCCCGCGGGATCGCAGACGATCCCGCCCTCTTCATCGGCATGCCCGCGACGGGACATGCCAGAACGGCCCCCGGAAGGTCGACTCCCGCCTCACGCTCCTCGGCGCCGCGCGAGGCGCGACGCCCTGCCTGAACCCCGGAAGTTCCGGACGCTCGCGCCACCGGCGCGCCGCACGCCGAACGTGCAGGCTCCGGTCCGATCCTCCGCTCCGCCCCGCCAGCGAGCGCTGCTCGATGGGGCCGTCAGATCCCGCGGTCGCCTTCGCCGCGGGTGATCGTTCCTCGTCGCGACTCGGTCGCCGCTTCGGTCTCGATGGGGGATCGACCGAAATCGGGGCGTCGCCGAGCGTCGGGATCCGCGTGTCGGCGCCCGCGGCGACGCGCGAGGGACCGAGAGTCCGCGGCGATCGCGGTCTCCTCGGAGAAAACGCAGCGCACCGCGGTCAGGTTCCCGCCCCCGCTACACTCGCCCCCGTCGCGCTCCCGGACCCACCCGCGTGTCCACGACCTCCGCACGAGAACCCTCTCGCGATCTCGACCGCCTCTTCGCCGCGGATCCCCCGCTGACGATCATCGCGGGACCGTGCCTGCTCGAGGAGGATGCGCTCAACCTCGCGATCGCCGAGCTGCTCCGCGATCACTGCCGCCGGCTCGACCTCGGGTTCGTCTTCAAGGGCTCCTTCGACAAGGCGAACCGCTCGTCGGTCTCCTCGCCTCGGGGTCCCGGTCTCGAGGCGGGGCTGCGCCGCCTCGGCGAGGTCCGCCGCCGCCTCGGCGTGCCGGTCACCACCGACATCCATGAGCCGGCGCAGGCAACGCCCGCGGCGCAGGTGGTGGACCTCCTCCAGATCCCCGCGTTCCTCTGCCGCCAGACCGACCTCCTCGCCGCCGCCGGCCGCACCGGTCGCGCGGTGAACGTGAAGAAGGGTCAGTTCATGGCGCCGCGGGAGATGCTGCAGGCGATCCGCAAGGTGCGCGAGGCAGGCGGAAGCCGCGTCATCGTCACGGAGCGCGGGACCTTCTTCGGCTACCACCGGCTCGTGAACGACTTCGCGGGGCTCGGCGACCTGATCGAGCTCGCCGCGGCGGAGGGCGTGCCGACCTGCTTCGACGCGACCCACTCGACCCAGCTCCCCGGCGCCGAGGGCACCGCCTCCGCGGGGCGACCGGAGCGGGCGGCGATGCTCGCCCGCGCCGCGGTCGTCTCGGGCGTCGCGTCGGTCTTCCTCGAGTGCCACCCGACGCCCCGCACCGCCCCGAGCGACGCGAGCTCGATGCTCGCCCTCGACGAGGTGCCCCCGCTCCTCGAGTCCCTCGCGGCGCTTCGGCGGACGATGGCGCCGTGGCTCGCGGGCGGCGCGGCGAGGTCCGCGGCGCTGGACCCTGCCGCCTCGCCGGCGCTACAGTCGTCCCGACGATGAACTGCGATCACTGCGACAAGCCGGCGGTCGTCCACGAGGTGGTGATCAAGAACGGCGCCAAGACCGAGGTCCACCTCTGCCAGGCGCACGCCGCGATGGCGGGCTACGTGCCCGAGCCGCAGCCGCTCAACGTCCTCCTCACGAACATCGCCCCCGCCGCCCGCAAGGGTCCGCCGGCGCCGACCTGTCCCGGCTGCACGATGACCCTCGCCCAGTTCCGCCAGCATGGTCAGGTGGGGTGCGAGCAGTGCTACGAGGTCTTCGGCGCGGTGCTCGAGCCGCTGATCGAGCGGGCGCACGCCGGCCGCACGCACCACGCCGGTCGGCTCCCCCGCCGCCGCGCCGCCCCGATCGACCTCCGCGAGCTCCGCATGCGGCTCGTCCGCGAGCTCGACGAGGCGGTCGCCGCCGAGCAGTACGAGCGCGCCGCGCGGCTCCGCGACCGCCTGCACGGTCTCGGCGGCGAGGGCGCGACCGCCGGCAACGGCGAGCCGCTGAAGGAGTGAGGCAGGCATGAACGGCTCCCGCACCGGCGATGCCGGCGACCTGCGATCGGGCGGTCCGTGGCTCGACGCCGGCTCGCCCGACGGAGACGTGGTCATCTCGAGCCGCGTGCGCCTCGCCCGCAACCTGAGCGGCTTTCCCTTCCCCCGCCGCGCGACCGCGCCCCAGGCGCGGGAGGTGATCGAGGCGGTGCGGCGTGCCGCATGGCCCGACGACCTCGCGAGCGGGCTCATCTGGGTCGGCATGAACGACGCGAGCGCCCACGAGCGGGACCTCCTCGTCGAGCGCCACCTGATCAGCCGGCAGTTCGCCCAGAACGAGGCGCCGCGCTCGGTCGCGGTCTCCGCGGACGAGAGCCTCAGCGTCATGGTGAACGAGGAGGACCACCTCCGGATGCAGGTCCTCCTGCCGGGCTTCCGCCTCGTCGAGGCGTACCAGCGGGTCCGGCGGCTCGACGAGCAGCTCGAGGAGTCGCTCGACATCGCGGCGCACCCCCGCTGGGGCTACCTCACCGCCTGCCCGACGAACGTCGGCTGCGGCATCCGCCTCTCGGTGATGCTCCACCTCCCCGGGCTTCGCATCACCAACGAGATCGAGCGGGTCCGCCGCGCCGCCAAGGACCTCCACCTCGCGGTGCGCGGCTTCTACGGCGAGGGCTCGGAGAGCGCGGGCGACTTCTATCAGGTCTCGAACCAGGTGACCCTCGGGATCTCCGAGGACGACCTGCTCGCCGAGTTCGCCGAGCGGGTGGTCCCCGAGGTCGTCGCCTACGAGCGGGAGTCGCGGCGGCTGCTCGCCGAGCGGAACGCGACGCTCCTCGACGACCGGGTCTTCCGCTCGCTCGGGGTCCTGCGCTCGGCGCGGATGCTCGGACTCGAGGAGTCGATGAAGCTCCTCAGCCGCCTGCGGATGGGCCTCTGCCTCCGCCGCCTCGACGCGGTCCCGATGGAGACGATCAACCGCCTCTTCCTCATGGTGCAGCCGGCGCACCTGCGGACCGTCGCGGGGCTCGACCTCAACGACGACCAGCTCCGCGAGGCGCGGGCGACGATGGTCCGCAAGATCCTCGGCGGCGACTGACCGCCCCCGGCGTGCACGTCGACGACGGCAGGCGGTACCTTCCCGCCGATGCTCGCGGGGCTCCGCCGACTGCTGCTCGGGCTGATCCTGATCGCCGCCGCGTCGGCGGCGCTCGTCCTCTCCGACCGCTCGGGACAGCGGAACGACCTGCGCTCGCCGATCGAGCGGATCGCGGTCCTCCAGATCAACTCGATCCAGTCCTTCGAGGATGCCCGCCGCGGGCTCCTCGAGCACCTCGCCGCCCGCGGCGTCTCCGCGGAGGACGGGGACGAGATCATCCTGCTCAACGCCGAGGGCGACGTCGGCACGCTCGGGCAGATGGCGACGCAGCTCGCGGGCGAGGACCTCGACCTCGTCATCACGCTCTCGACGCCGGCGACGCAGGCGATGATCCGGGCGAATCAACGCGGGACCCCCCACGTCTTCGGGCTCGTCGCCTCGCCGCCGGCGGCGGGGATCCCGCTCGGCGCATGGTCGCCCGAGTCGCCGCGCCCGCGGAACGTCGCGGGGTTCGGCACGATGCAGCCGATCGGACCGCTGTTCGAGGCGCTCCGCGCCTGTGCGCCCTCCCTCCGCCGGGTCGGCTGCGTGTGGAACCCCGCGGAGCCGAACGCCGAGGCGAGCGTCCGCATCGGGCGCGAGGTGGCGGCGAGCCTCGGCTTCGAGCTCCTCGAGGCGAACGGCGCGAACGTCACCGAGGTCGTCACCGCGGCGGACGTCCTCCTCTCGCGCGGCATCGACGCCTTCTGGATCCTCGCCGACACGAACGTCCTCGCGGCGGCGCAGACGGTGATCACGCGATGCCGTCAGGCCGGGGTCCCGGTCGTCACCAACTTCCCCGCCATGTGGGAGATCGGCGGCGCGATCAACCTCGGCGCCGACTACCCCGCGATGGGTCGCGCGACCGGGGTCATCGCCGAGCTCGTGCTGCGGGGCGTCCCGCCGAGCGACGTCGAGATCGAGGACTTCGTGCCCTCGTGGCTCTCGATCAACCTCGACGCCTTCCCCAGGTCGTGGCGGCGACCGAAGGCGCTCCTCGACTCGGCGAGCATCATGCTCGACGGCGCCGGTCCGCCGATCGAGCGCTCGATCGAGTCGCCGCTCGCCCCGCCGAGCGCGCTCGCCCTGCTCGCGGACCTGCCCCCCGTCGCCGCGCCGCGTCCCGCGAGACCCCGCATCGCCGCGGTCACCTACAACCGCACCTCCAACTTCGAGGACGCCTGGGAGGGCTTCGTCACGGAGCTGCGGCGGCTCGGCTACCGCGACGGCGAGAACTGCGAGCTCGACCTCAAGGACGCGCAGCTCGACATCGCGGCGCTCAACACGATCGCCGCCGCCTTCGCCCAGGACCGCCATGACGTGGTGGTGCCGTTCACGACGCCCGCGCTGCAGGCGGTCCTCCGCAAGGTGAAGGACCGCCCGATCGTCTTCTCGCTGATCGGCGACGCGGTCGGGGCGGGCGCGGGCAGGTCGAACGAGGATCACCTCCCCAACGTCACCGGCGCGATCGTCGCCGCCGACTGGGAGGGCATGATCCGCGTGCTGAAGGCGGTCGCCCCGAACGTGCGCCGCGTCGGCACCGCGTTCGCGCCCGGCGAGGCGAACAGCGTGATCTACCGCGACCAGTGGAGGGCGGCGCTCGCGAAGGAGGGGATCGAGCTCGTCTCGGTCGCCGCGGACCGCCCCACCGAGCTTCCCGAGGCGATCGACGCCGTGATCGCGCAGGGCGTCGAGATCGTCACGCAGATCTCCGACGTCGTCTCGGGCAGCGGCTTCCCCGCGGTCGCGAAGGCCGCCGACCGCGCGGGCCTGCCCGTCTTCGGATTCACGCCCGCCGCGGTGAGCCAGGGCGCGACGCTCGCGGTCTCCCGCGACTACCGCGAGGTCGGCGCGAACTCGGCGATCCTCCTCGACCGCGTGCTGCGCGGCGAGGACCCGAAGGGCATCCCCTTCATGCTGCCGACGCGGACCGACCTCTTCGTCGACCGCGAGCGCCTCGAGGAGTTCGGGATCCGGTTGACCCCCGAGCTCGAGGCGCTCGTGACGCAGCGCGAGGCGCCCGCCGCCCCGACGGCAGGAGGCGGGCGATGAAGATCGACCTCGCGACGACCGCCGACGCGGTCCGCCTCCGGCTCGCCGGTCGGCTCGACGCGGCGTGGAGCGATGCCACCGCCGCGGTGCTCGAGCAGGCGGTCCGCTCCGGGCGGAGCCGCATCGAGCTCGACCTCGCCGAGGTCTCCTTCATGTCCTCGGTCGGGATCGGCGTGATCGTCGCGGCGGTCGGTCGCTTCCGGGCGGTCGGCGGCACGCTCGCGGTGGTCGACGCGAGCGACGCGGTCCGCTCGATGCTGAAGATCGCGCGGCTCGAGTCGCTCCTCTCCGTCGCGCCCGCGGCGAGGAGCGCGGCGGACGCGGGCACCATCGCGCTCGCGGGCGGCACCGGCGAGGATGCCTTCGATGGATCGCTCCGCCGCCTCGACGGCCGGACGCTTCGGCTCGAGGAGCGCACCCGCGGCCGCATGGCGGTCTCCCCGGACCTCGTCGCCTTCGGCCAACTCGCCCTCGCCGAGGACGAGCCCGCCGCCGCCGGTCGCTTCGGCGAGGGGCTCGTCGTCGGCGGCACCATCGCGGTGATGCCCGCGGAGGCGACGCGCCCGGACTGCCTCGCCTCGGGCGGGCGCGAGGGCGTCGAGGCGATGGTGCACCAGGCGATCCTCGTGCGGGGCGCGCCCTGCCTGCAGGGATTCTTCGAGGCGCCCGCCGGGCGCGGGGCGCGGCTGAGCGACCTTGGGCGGGCGCTCGCCGAGCAGGCGGGCGGACCGGTCGCCTTCGTCGCGGCGGGCGAGTGCGCGGGCGCCTTCGGCGCGTGGGCGCGGAGCTCGCCGGACTCCTGGTCCTCGCCGATCGGATCAATGGACGCCGCCGCGGTGCGGCGGGCGCTCCGCTACAGCGGCGAGCCGATCGAGGAGGGGGAGACCGCGGTCGTGGCGGGGGTCGCTCGAGTCGACGCGGGGGGAGCCGCGCCGGGACGCGGGGCGACCGCCCCGGGCGGCGTCTCGCTTCACGCGCACGTCGCGGTCGCGGCGTATCGACCGCTGCCCCGCACCGCGACCGAGCTCTCGGTGGTCGGGGCGATCCTCGCCGAGCAGCCGCTCCGCATCGTGATCCATGCCCTCCGCCTCGAGCGCGACGGCGAGGTCGTCGAGACCCGCCTGCGCCGCGGCTCGGTCTGGGTCTTCCGCCTCGACGAAGGAGCCTCCGCGTGAGCCTCCTCCTCGCGACCCTCGCGATCGGCTTCGTCTTCGCGGTGCTGACCCTCGGGGTCTTCCTCTCCTTCCGCGTCTACCGCATCCCCGACATCACCGCCGACGGCTCCTTCCCCCTCGGCGCCGCGGTGACCGCCCGGCTCCTCAAGGAGGGATGGGACCCGTGGTCGGCGACCGCCGCCGCGATCGCCGCCGGCATCCTCGCGGGGATGATCACCGGCTCGATCCACGTCCGGTTCAAGATCAACGCGATCCTGTCGGGGATCCTGGTGATGACCGCGCTCTACTCGGTGAACCTGCGGGTGATGGGGGCGAGCAACCTGCCCATCGACGCGAGCCGCACCGTCTTCGCGCCGCTCGAGTCGCTCTCCGGGCGGATCTTCGGCGAGAGCGTGCAGCTCTTCGGCCGCACCGTGCCGAGCGTCGACCTCGGCATGTTCCTCGGGACGGCGTTCGCGGCGGTCCTCGTCGGCGTCGCCCTGACCTGGTTCCTGCACACCGAGCTCGGCTCGGCGATGCGGGCGACCGGCGACAACCCCCGCATGGTGCGGGCGCTCGCGACGAGCACCGACCGGATGATCATCATCGGCCTCGCCGCCTCGAACGCCCTCATCGCCTGCGCGGGCTCGCTCTTCGCCCAGATGCAGAGCTTCGCCGACGCCCAGATGGGGATCGGCGTCATCGTGCTCGGGCTCGCGAGCGTGATCCTCGGGCAGACCTTGGTCGGCCCGGTGCGTTCGATCGGCCTCGCCGTCGCGGGCGCGGTGATGGGGGCGCTCCTCTTCCGGCTGCTCGTCGCGATCGCGATCCGCCTCGGACTCGACGCGAACGACCTCAAGCTCGTGACGGCGGTGGTGGTGCTCGTCGCCATCGTCGGTCCGACCTGGCTCGCCGCCCGCCGTCCGCGGGCGAGGAAGGAGGCGGCGCGTGCTGCGGCTTGAGTCGCTCGAGAAGACCTTCAATCCCGGCACCGAGAACGAGGTGCGCGCCCTGCAGCAGGTCTCGCTCGACTTTCCCAAGGGCTCGTTCACCGTGGTGATCGGCACCAACGGCTCCGGCAAGAGCACCCTGCAGGGGGCGATCTCCGGGGCGCTCGACCTCGACGGGGGCAGGATCACCATCGACGGCGTCGACGTCACCCGCTGGCCGGAGCACCGCCGGGCACGGCTCGTCGGTCGGGTCTTCCAGGATCCCTTCGCGGGCACCGCCCCCGACCTCACCGTCGCCGAGAACCTCGCCCTCGCCGAGAAGCGCGGTCGCCCGCGGACCCTCGCGCCGCTGCTGCGCGGCGCCCGCCGAGGCGCCTGGCGGGAGCTCCTCGGGCGGATCGGGCTCGGGCTCGAGCACCGGCTCGACGACCCGATCGGTCTCCTGAGCGGCGGGCAGCGGCAGTCGATCACGCTCCTCATGGCGACTCTGACCGAGCCGAGCGTCCTCCTCCTCGACGAGCACACCGCCGCGCTCGATCCCCGCAGCGCCGAGCTCGTCATCGCCCTGACCCGCCGGCTCGTCGAGGGCTGCCGCTCGACGACGATCATGGTCACCCACTCGATGCGGCAGGCGGCGACCCTCGGCGACCGCCTGATCGCCATGCACCGCGGCGGGGTCTACCTCGACGTCGCCGGCCGCGACAAGGCGACCTTCTCGGAGCGTGAGCTCCACGGGCTCTTCGCGCAGATGCGGCGAGACGACCGCTTCGACGACGAGGCGGTGGCGCTCGCGCGGTCGCAGTACCGCTGAGTCGGTCCCGAAGCGTCCCCCGCGTCGATGACGCGCCGCCCGCGGGCGTCGTGGTCCCGCGGCTCCCTCCGCTATCCTCCCCGCGATGCCCCCGCCCCCGACATGGACGTCGGCTCCGGACCTCACCGTCGTCTACACGGCGAAGGACTCGATGCGGACCATCGAGCGCAGCATCCGGGCGATCCGCGCGGTCGCCCGGCGGGTGATCGTGGTCGACTCCGGCTCGACGGACGGCACGGTCGAGCGCTGCCGGGCGCTTGGATGCGAGGTCGTCCGCCGCGACTGGCACGGCTTCGCGCAGAGCGGCAGCCTCGCCGCCCTCAAGCAGCATGGGCTCGACCTCGCCGACTCGACCGAGTGGGTGCTCCTGCTCGACAGCGACGAGATCCCGACCGAGGAGCTCGTCGACTCGATCCTCGACGCGGTGCGGGAGGACGACCCCTCCATCGACGGCTACTCGCTGCCGCGTCGCCACTGGTACAAGGGCGGATGGATCCGCGCGGAGCGGCGGGATCGGGTGGTGCGCCTCGTCCGCCGCGGTCGCGCCCGCGTGCAGCCGAGGCTCGTGCACGAGCTCCTCGAGTGCCGCGGGAGGACCACCCGCCTGCCGGGCGTGGGCGTCCTCCGCCACGAGAGCTGGACCGGCTTCCGCGACGCCCTCGAGCGGTCGATCCGCTACGCCCACGCCTCGGCGCTCATGCCGGAGAGCCGCACCTCCGCCGCGCGGCTCCTCCTGAGTCCTCCGTGGGCGTTCCTCCGCACGTGGATGCTCGACCGGGCGTGCCTCGATGGGTGGCGCGGGCTCGAGGCGTCGATCGCCCTCGCGGCGCGGTCGCTCGTGAAGCACCTGCTCGTGCGGGAGCGCGACGCGGCGCAGCGCGAGGCGCCGGCGCCGAAGGCTTCTCCAGCCCCCCGCGCGACGGCGCCTCCGGTCCTGATCGAGACGACGCCGCTCCGGAGCACGCATGGTCCCGAACGACGCGCGGAGCCTGCTGGAACGAGCCGAGCGGGATGATCCCCGCGGGCATGCGCTGCACGTCGCCGCGGCGATGGCGTGGTGCTTCCTCGAGGCGATCGCGAACACGCCCGAGGCGATCGCGTGGGGCGGGCTCCTCGCCGTCTGGGTGCTGCGCCTGCCGCGGATCTGGCGCTGCCTCGTCCCGGCGCTTCGTGATCCGATCTGGCTCGCGTTCCTCGCGTGGTGGCTCTGGAGCCTGCTGACGCTCCTCTGGGCGCCGCCGGAGGTGGACCTCGCGCGGCAGCTTCGTCCCGAGCGGGCGATCCTGACGCCGCTCCTCCTCTTCCCGGTCGCCGCGCGGCCGTGGGCGCTGCTCGGCGCGCTCGCCGCCGGCTCGGCGGTGCAGCTCGCCGCGGTGCTCGTGCACGCGATGCTGCCGCTCGCCTCGGGCGGCTCGATCCGGACCTACGGCGAGATGGAGGGGCTCACCGCGTTCCGCTCGATGGGGTGGTACCTCCAGATCGCCGCGGTCGTGCCGCTCGCGGCGATCGTGGCGATGAAGGACCGCCGCCGCTGGCGCCTCCTGCCCCTTCCGATCCTCGCGACGATCGCGATCGTCCTGAGCGGGCTTCGGTCGGTCCTTGGGAACCTCCTCGCGGGAGCCGCGATGCTGGCGCTCCGACCGCGGCGGGCAGGTCGCGCGAGGCAGGCGATGGTCGGCGCGGCGCTCCTCGCGGGGGCGATCCTCGCGGCGTCCTCCCTCGCGCCCACCTCGCTCGAGCGCTTCGCGCGAGATCCCATCCGTGCCGTCTCGCTCCTCCTCGGTCCCGATGGACCCCTCGGCGCCGCCGCGGCGGTCACGTCGCCCGAGGACTCCTCGCGCGAGGCGGTCCTCTCGCTCGGAAGCGATCGGGTCGGGCTCTGGTGGGCGTCGATCGACCTGATCCGCGGCGACCTCCGGACCGCGCTCGTCGGCTCGGGACGCGGCTCGTTCCCGCCGCGGCTCGCGAAGTGGCTCGACGACGAGCGCGAGGCGCATCCCGGATCGGAGGAGTTCGCGGCGCGGGCAGCGTCGAACCGCCATCCGCACAACCTCCAGCTCCGCGCCTGGATCGAGGGCGGCCTGCCGCAGCTGGCGCTCGCGACGACCGCGATCTGGGCGCTCGCGGCGCGGCTCTGGCGGCGGTCGGCGAGCGACGCGGCGCTCGCGGCGATGCTCGCGGTCTACGCGGCGGTCCTCCTCTCGAGCCTCGTCGGCATCGTCGAGGCGAAGGCACCCGGCGCGATCATCGCCCTCGCGATCGCCCTCTCGCGGGCGGCGCGGGAGCCAGACCGTGCCTGAGGTGCCTGACGAGGGCGGGGCAGCGCGACCGGTCGAGCCGGCGACGATCGACGCGATCGTCTGCGTCGGTCCAGGTCCGGTCGGCGTCGCGCTCGCGGCGATCGAGGGGCTCCGGGCGTTCACCGGGGTCGCACGCATCGACGTGCTCGCGGCCCCGGACGCGGCGGAGGCGCTGCGGTCGGCGCTTCGGAGCGCACACGACGTCTCGATCCGCGACGAACGGGAGATCGCGATCGGCGCCGATCGCGCGGCGATCGAGGATCACCTCGCCGCCCGAGGCGCCGACCCGCGTCGTGCTGGCTGGTACCTGCAGCAGTTCCTCAAGCTCGCCGCCGCCGCAGCGCCGGGCGCCGACTGGCGGCTCGTCTGGGATGGCGACACGCTGCCGCTTCGCCCGCTGCGGCTCCTCTCGGACGACTCGCCGCCGCGACCGCTGCTTGCGCCGCGGGCGGCCCGTCACCCGCCCTACTTCCGGACGATCGCGCGGCTGCTCGGCGCTGGACCGCTCGTCCCCTGCTCCTTCATCCACGAGCATCTCCTGATGCGTCGCGATCTCGCGGCGGCGCTGCTCGACGCGCTTCGGATCGGGAGCGAGCCTTGGCCGCTTCGCGTGCTTGCGGCGATCGACGACGGCGACCTCATGCCGAGCGGCTTCAGCGAGTTCGAGACCTACGGCACGTTCGCCTATCGCCGCGACCCGCAGCACTTCAGGTTGCGGCCGCTGCGATCCACGCGAGAGGCGATGGTCGTGCTCGGACCGCGCCCGACTGCCGCGAACCTGGCGGTCCTATCCCGCCGCCTCGACCTCGCCACCTTCGAGGCGCGGCATCGCACCAGCCGTCGCGGTCGATGGCGGGCGAGGCTGGGTCTCCGCGCCGCTCGACGCATGCTCGATGCGTGGCATGCTGGCGGCGCGATGCTGCACACGCCTCACTCGACCGCGCTTGCAACGATGGCGCGGATGATGCAGCGGTAGCGCCTCGTGGCAACTCCTCCCCGGCGGAGCGAAGCGACGCGGGGGAGGTGCCGGGCGCAGCGAGGCGGAGGGGACGTGCAGACTCGGAAGGCGCGCGCCGAACGGAGCGCCCGCGTCACTCCGACCCCCTCCGCTACGCTCCGACGCATGCGAGGAACGACGATCACGCCCATCGACCTCGACTACCTCTCGCTCCCTGGCGCCGCCCTCGCGTTCCTCGTCGAGGTGCCGGACGAGTCCGCGGCGGGCGGGGTCCGCCGCGTGCTCGTCGAGTGCGGGCCCGAGGCGTGCCGACCGCGGCTCGAGTCGGAGCTCGCTCGGCGCGGGATCGATCCGGCGTCGATCGAGGCGGTGCTGCTTACCCACATCCACCTCGACCACGCGGGCGCGGCGGGCGGCTTCGCGTCGCGCGGCGCGCGGATCCTCGTCCATCCGCGGGGCGTGCGGCATCTCGTCGATCCTGCGAAGCTCGTCGCGAGCTCGCGTCGCGTGCACGGCGACCGATTCGACCGCTTCTACGGCGAGCCGATCCCCGGCCCGGCCGACCGGATCGACGCGATCGAGGACGGCGCGGCGGTCCGCGTCGGTGACGCCATCCTCCGCGCGATCGAGACGCCGGGGCACGCTCGGCACCATCACGCATGGATGCTCGAGCACGCCGGCGGTCGCGAGTGCTTCACCGGCGACGTCGCGGCGATGATCGTGCCCGGCTCGCGGTTCATCTCGGTGCCGACCCCGGCGACCGACTTCGATCCCTCCGCGTGGGATGCCTCGCTCGCGCGGCTCCTCGACGAACGATCCGATCGCCTGTGGCTCACCCACGGCGGGCGCGTCGACGCCCCGCACGAGTTCCTCGCCGCGGTACGCCGTCGGGTCGCCGACGAGGCGGCGTTCCTGCTCGAGACCGCCCGCGCCTGCGAGGACCGCGAGGCGGTCGAGCGCTACCGCGCGTGGCTTCATCCGCAGGCGGACGCGGCGCGAGTGCCCGAGGCGATGCGGAGCGCGTTCCTCGGTCGTGCCTTCCTCGAGATGAACCTCGCGGGGACGAGGAAGTTCTTGAAGGATCAGCTGGAGCCGAAGCACGGTTGAGGCGCGGGGCGCGAGTCGTCCGATGACGTGACGGGCGTCTTGCGAGGACAGCCCGTGCCTTGGGTCTGCGCCTCGCGACGAACACCTTCCGAGTCCGGACGAACGCCGCGGTCAGATCGCGCGAACGGCGACACTCCTCCCCGGCGGAGCGCAGCGACGCGGGGAAGGTGCCGAGCGCAGCGAGGCGGAGGGAATCCTTCCCGGCGGAGCGCAGCGACGCGGGGGAGGTGCCGAGCGCAGCGAGGCGGAGGGGTCGTCCAACCTCGGGAGGCGACCTCCGCGAACCCAAACCACGCCGAGCTCACTCGCGCGAACGCCCCGATCTGGATTCGTTCGAACGCGCGATGGACACCTCCCGACTCCCGACGGCCCCTCCGTCTCGCTCGCTGCGCTCGCGAGCCACCTCCCCGCGACTTCGTCGCGAGGAGGAGTTTCGTCCAACGCGCGAATGAACCTCGCGACGGTTGAGCGCGAATTCGAGCCACGACGGGCTCAGTCGCGCGAACGCCCCGATCCAGATTCGTTCGAACGCGCGATGGACACCTCCCGACTCCCGACGGCCCCTCCGTCTCGCTCGCTGCGCTCGCGAGCCACCTCCCCGCGACTTCGTCGCGAGGAGGAGTTTCGTCCAACGCGCGAATGAACCTCGCGACGGTTGAGCGCGAATTCGAGCCACGACGGGCCCAGTCGCGCGAACGGCGCAACTCCTCCCCGGCGGAGCGCAGCGACGCGGGGAAGGTGCCGAGCGCAGCGAGGCGGAGGGAATCCTCCCCGGCGGAGCGAAGCGACGCGGGGGAGGTGCCGAGCGCAGCGAGGCGGAGGGGACCTGCGGACTCGGGAGGTCACCGTCCCAATCCCCCGTTCGTCTACCCTTCGCGACTCGACGCCCATGACCTCCGCCGCCCCCACCGACCGATCCCCGCGCCGCGGTCTCGTCCTCGTCGCGATGACCGGCAGCCTGTCGATGATCTTCGTCGACATCACGGTGGTGGGCGTCTCGCTGCCGGAGATCGGAGCGAGCCTTGGGCTCGACGAGTCCGGGCTCAACTGGGTCGTGAACGCCTACCTCCTCGCGCTCGCCGCGGCGATGGCGATCGGAGGTCGCCTCGGCGACCTGCTCGGCAAGGTCCGCGCGTTCGCGGTCGGCGTCGTCCTCTTCGCGCTCGCGAGCGCCCTCTGCGGCCTCGCGACGAGCGGCGCCGTCCTGATCGCCGGTCGGGTCGCGCAGGGTCTCGCCGCCTGCCTCATGCAGCCCGCCTCGGCGTCGCTCGTCATCGAGCACTTCGCCCCCGGGGAGCGAGGCAAGGCGATGGCGGTCTACGTCGGCATCCCGATGCTCTTCATGACGCTCGGTCCGGCGATCGGAGGGCTCGTCACGCAGACGCTTGGCTGGCCGTGGGTCTTCTGGATCAACCTCCCCGTCGCCGCGGCGACGCTCGCCCTGCTCGCGATCGCGGGCGCCCGCAGTCCCCGGGGCGAGGACCGCGCGATCGATTGGCCCGGCGCGGTGCTCCTCGTCTCGGGGCTTCCCCTGCTGGTCTGGGGGATCCAGGAGCTCGGCGCGGTCGATGCGAGCGGCGCGTCCCGCGCCGCGTCGGCGCCGGTGATCCTCTCGCTCGCGACCGGGGGCGTGCTCGTCGCCGCCTTCGTGCGTCGGCAGCTCCGCGTCGAGCATCCGCTGCTGCGGCTCCGCCTCTTCGCCGACCGGCAGCTCCTCTCGAACGCGCTGCTCATCGCATTGACGCAGTTCTCGATGGCGGGACTCGTGGTGCAGGGATCGATCTACGCCCAGCGCGTGCTCGGGCTTCCTCCCTTCCGCGCCGGGCTGAGCCTGCTGCCGCTCATGCTTCCGGTGCTCGTCCTCGTCCACGTCGCGGGTCGACGCTACGACCGCGTCGGCGTGAAGCCGGTCGCGACGCTCGGCACGATCGCCGCCGCGACCGGTCTCGTGATCCAGGGCGCCGGGTTCCTGCGGCAGGAGTACCTCGTGATCGCGACCGGCATGGCGATCCTCGGCGCGGGGATCGCGTTCATCATGAGCCCCGCGAACACCGACGCGCTGAGCCGGGCGCCGGACTCCGTGCGGGGACAGGTCTCCGGATTGGTGCAGACCTTCCGCCAGCTCGGCGGCACCGCGGGGGTCGCGGTCGCCGCGGCGATCACGGTCCTCGCGCAGGGTCGCGCGGCGTCGGAGGAGCGGGCGCAGACGCCGATCCCGGTCGAGTCGATCACCACCGATGCCTCGGCGCCGGTGCCGACCATCGCCGCCGCTCCCGACGAGCCCGCCTCCACCGCCTCGCGCGACGCCTTCGCGCGAGGCACCGCCCTCGCGAGCCTCGCGGGCGCGATCGCGGCGCTCGGCGGTCTCGCGATCGCCCGGGGCATGCGGGGCGGTCTGCCTCCGGGACGCGACGCGACCGCACCCTCCGCCTCGTCGACGCCGACGGAGCCGATCGCATGAGCGGGCCGGTGCTCGTCCCGCTCGAGTTCAGGGAGCCGCCCGAGGGCGCCGAGGTCGCGGCGACGGCGTTCCGCGACCGCCTGCGCACGCGGCGGTCGGTCCGCGACTTCAGCGAGCGCCCGGTCTCCCGCGAGACGATCCAGGCGCTCGTCGCGGCGGCGGCGAGCGCTCCGAGCGGCGCGAACAAGCAGCCGTGGCGGTTCGTCGCGGTCTCCGATCCGGCGCTCAAGCGCGAGATCCGGCTCGCTGCCGAAGCCGAGGAGCGGCTCTTCTACGAGAAGCGGGCGAGCGCCGAGTGGCTCCGCGACCTCGCGCCGCTCGGCACCGATCCATCGAAGCCCTTCCTCGAGCGGGCGCCGTGGCTCCTCGTCCTCTTCAAGTGCATGAAGGACGACCGCCCCGACCGCACGAGCGACCTCGTCTACTACGTCAACGAGTCGGTCGGCATCGCGGCGGGCTTCCTCATCGCGGCGATCCATCACGCCGGGCTCGCCACCCTCACCCACACCCCGAGCCCCATGGCGTTCCTGCAGAGGCTGCTCCGCCGCCCCGAGCACGAGCGGGCGTTCCTCCTGCTGCCGGTCGGCTACCCCTCCTCCGACGCGAGGGTCCCCGTGATCGCAAGGAAGAGTCTCGACGAGGTCCTCGTCTTCGATCGACCGAAGGCGGACGAACCGGGCGCTCGCGAGACCGAGACGCCCCGGTGACCGCCGCCACCGAGACTTCGCAGGTCGAGGATCGCAGGCAGGGGACGACAGACCGCGCACGCAGGACTCCTCGTCCCGTCCGAGGCCCTTCGAGTCCGCGTGCGGCCGCATGGCGGGTCGAGGTGCCGATCGAGGCGCTGCCCGGGGAGAGGCGAGTCAGCCCGCCGAGGGCATCCAGCGGTCCGTCGTGCTGCGGGGCGCCGACCTCCCGGTGCTGCTGCCCCTCGTCGGGGCGACGCTCCTGCTCGCGATGGCGACCTCCGGGCTTGCGCTCCTCCGCTTCCGCCGCGGATTCCGCCGAGAGCCGCGGACTCGGTCCCCGAACCATCGAGATTGCATCCCATCCGGAGGCATGACCGAACTTCCGCCAAGCCCCATCGAATCAAGAGGGGGCACCTTCGTGCGGTCGCCTCGCGGGCCTCCGAGACCGCTACGATCCCGACCTCGCGAACGACCGCGTCCCTCGAACGATGCCCGTGACGACCGCCCAGGCTCCATCCGACGCTCCCCGCACCGCGACCGATCCCATCGGGGCGGTCCCCTCGGCGCCCGGCTGCCCGATGAGCCGCGCGACGACGGCGGCGACCTGCCCCGCGACGACGAGCTGGATGCCGAAGGACCTCCGTCGCTGGACGATCGCGGGGATCGGCATCCTCGCCACGACGCTCGCGATCATCGGGGCGATCCTGCCTGGGATTCCGACCACGATCTTCGTGATCGTCGCCGCGTGGTGCTTCGCCCGCAGCTGCCCCGTGCTCGAGCAGAAGCTCCTGCGAAACCGCCTCTTCGCCCCCTCGATGCAGATCATCGACGGGACCCGACCGTTCACGCCGCTGACGCGGCTCGCGACGGTCGGCTTCATGGCGGGCGGCGGCGCGATGAGCGCGGGATTCCTGCACTGGACCGGCACGCTGACGACCTCGATCGGCTGGATGATCGTCGCGAGCGTCCTCGTCGGCGCGGTGGTGATCATCCTCTACAAGCCGACCCCGCGGACGGATCGCTGAGTCGATCCGGTCCGATCTGCTCGACGACCGTCACCCCGCCGAGGGCATCCACCGCCACTCGGCGATGTCCCAGCGAGGCAGGTCCGGCCGCAGCTCGATCCGCTCGATCTCGGAGAAGCGGTACTCGATGAGCTGCTCGCGACCCGCGGGCGGATCCTCCAGCGTGGCGTGCGATCGCATGTGCTCGCGGTCCGGGCAGATCGCGGTCGCCATCTGGTGGCACACGCGAAGCTGCCGGCCGTCCCTGAGATGGATCACGAAGGTCGTGAACGGTCGGGCGTAGCAGATCTGCTTGAACTCCTCGAGCGTCATGGCGATGGCTCCAGCGTCGGATCGGCCCTCCCGACTCAGTGCAGCCGCGACGGACTCTCGATGGCGACGATCTGCGATCCGCGGATCGTGCAGTCGATCCAGACGTCGCGGTCGTCCCGGAAGAGCAGAAGAGTCATGGAGTTCACCTTGTCGCAGGTCAAGCACTCCGGGGTCGCCACGATCCACGTCGCCCCCGAGGATCCATGGATCCGCACCGGGAGGAACGGACGCTGCCGAAGATGCTCATCAAGCCGGTCGAAGCGGTGCATCTCCGCACCCTACGTCGACGAGGCGAGAGTCCGCGGGGCCATGACGGACACGCCGAGCTTGCTCCGGGGGTCGTCCGGGGGTCGTCCGGGGGTCGTCCGCGCCCCGCACCCGACCTCGACCGCAGCGCGCCTCGCTCACGCCGCGAGCCGCAGGCCATCCCGCCGGAGCGAGTCGCCTGCCTGGTACTCGACCGCGATCGTCGTACGCCCGTCGTAGCTCACCGCGCGGAGGACCTGCGCCTCGACCATCTCCTCGACCTTGAGGAGCGAGTCGTGCCGCCGCGCGCCCATGCCGACGCGGATGCGCTCGCCGGGAACGACGGGCATGCACTGCTCGAGGCGGACCATCGCGCCGCCCCGCGAGAGGTTGCAGGTGGTGCCGGCGACGAAGCGGTCCTCGCGCGGGGAGTAGACCTTGCAGGGCTGCTCGTGGGGGACGCGGGTGCTCGTGCGGCGGTCGGCGGGCTGTCCGAGAAGCGTGGACATGCGGGAGGCATCGGTCGATCCGGGGCGCGACTTTCGTCGCCCTCGCTCGATCGGCCGATTCGCCGAGCCTCCCACGTCGCCGCCCGCGCCCGCCGTCCGCCGCATCCCCGCGACCGCGCCTTCCGAGCCTCGCGGCTCCCCTATCCTCCCGCCCCATGCCCGATCGAGTCGTCGCGCTCGCGCCCGCGAAGCTCAACCTCGCGCTCTCCGTCGGTCCGCCCGACGCGGACCGCATGCACCCGATCGCGAGCTGGATGGTCACCGTCGACCTGCACGACGAGCTCGACCTCAGGCGGCTGCCTGCCGGCAGCCTCTCGCGCTACGCGGTCGAGTGGCATCCCGATGCGCGGCGTCAACGCGACATCGACTGGTCGATCTCGAAGGACCTCGCGGTGCGGGCGCACCTCGCCACCGAGCGGCTCGTCGGTCGGTCGCTTCCGGTGCAGCTTCGGCTTCGCAAGCGGATCCCCGTCGGCGGCGGTCTCGGCGGCGGCAGCTCCGACGCCGCGGCGATGATCGTCGCCCTCGACCGCCTGCACGGGCTCGGTCTCGACGAGCGGGCGAGGCACGCGCTCGCGACCGGGCTCGGGAGCGACGTGGCGTTCCTCCTCGAGGGCGGAAGCGCGATCGTCGAGGGTCGCGGCGAGCGGCTCGATCCCCTGCCCTCGATGCCCCGCTTCCACGCGGTGCTCGCGTTCCCGGCGGAGGGATGCCCGACCGCGGCGGTCTACCGGCGGTTCGACGAGCTGCCCGGCGCCCGGCTCGATCCCGAGAGGGTCCGCTCGCTCGCCGAGGTCGAGGGAGGACTCGATCCGCACGCGCCCTTCAACGACCTCGCGGAGCCCGCGTGCCTCGAGCAGCCGGCGCTCCGCGGGATCCGCCGCGACCTCGCGGAGGTCGCCGGTCGCCCGGCGCACGTCTCCGGCAGCGGCTCGACTCTCTTCGTCCTCTGCGACGACGCGGTGCATGCCCGGCGTCTCGCCGCCGAGGCGGAGCGGGCGCTCGACCTGCCCATGGTCGCGGTCGCGGCGGCCGCCCGCCCGGCACCGGTCGCCCACTGAGCCGAGCCGATCCCCGCCGCCCGAGCCGGGACCGGCGGTCCCCACCGGAGGTCCTTCCACTACCCTGCGTCGCTTCGAGACGCGAGGATCCGGCAAGGGATCCATCCGGCGTCGATCGCGTGGAGCCGTCATGCGCACGATCGTGACCGACTTCGTCCCCGCCGAGCTCGACGCGACCCGCGTCGAGGTGCTCGAGCCCCTCTTCCGCTCGCTCCTCGAGCGTCCGCTCAAGTGCCCGAAGTGCCTCGAGAAGCTCCTCCTCGACCGCAGCGAGCTGATGGCGGCGGTCGGCGAGGCGCAGGCGAACCTCTACATCGCGATGACCCGCCGCACCGACGACGCGGCGACGGAGAAGGCGTACCTCGACTTCGTCCGCGAGGTCGAGCCGAGCCTCCGCAAGTGGAGCTTCGACCTCGAGCGGCGCATCGTCTCGAGTCCGCACCTGCCCGGACTCGACCCGCGGCGGTACGGCGTGCTGCTGCGCGGCATGCGAACCTCGGTCGAGCTCTTCCGCGAGGAGAACATCCCGCTCGAGACGCAGCTCACCGAGCTCGACACCTCCTACAAGAAGCTCATCGGCGCGATGATGGTCGACTTCGATGGTCGACGCCAGACCATGCCGCAGATGGCGCGGTACCAGGAGGAGCTCGACCGCGGGGTGCGCGAGCGGGCGTGGCGGGCGTCGGTCGAGCGGCGGCTCCGCGACGCCGACGCGATCGACGAGATCTTCGACCGCATGATCGCCCTGCGGACGCAGGTCGCGCGGAACGCCGGCTTCTCGAGCTTCCGCGACTACCAGCACCGCCGGCTCCTCCGCTTCGACTACACGAGCGACGACTGCCTGCGCTTCCAGGACGCGGTCGAGGCGACCTGCGTGCCGCTCCTGCGGCGACTGCAGGAGGAGCGCGGCAGGACCCTCGGCGTCGATCCGCTCCGACCGTGGGACCTGAAGGTCGACCTCAAGGGTCGCGCTCCCCTGCGTCCCTTCGCGGGAGGCGAGGAGCTCGTCGCCCGGTCGTCGCGGGCGTTCCACCGGCTCGATGCGGAGCTGGGTCGGATGTTCGACTCGCTCCGGCAGGGCGACTGCCTCGACCTCGAGAGCCGCGCGGGCAAGGCGCCGGGCGGCTACCAGTACGTCCGCGCCCGCACCGGGGTCCCCTTCATCTTCATGAACGCGGCGGGACTCCACCGCGACCTCGAGACCATGATCCACGAGGCGGGGCACGCGTTCCATTCGCTGCTCGCGGTGCACGATCCGCTCGTCGAGTACCGCGACAGCCCGATCGAGTTCGCCGAGGTCGCGTCGATGAGCATGGAGCTGCTCACCTTCCCGCAGCTCGAGGAGTTCTACTCGCCCGAGGACGCCGCCCGCGCCCGACACGAGCAGCTCGAGGGGGTGGTCACGATCCTGCCGTGGATCGCGACGATCGACGCCTTCCAGCACTGGATCTACCTGAACCCCGGGCACTCCCGCGCGGAGCGGACCGCGGAGTGGCGGCGCCTGCACGACCGCTTCGGCGGACCGGCAAGCCACGCGGGCTGCGAGGAGGCGCTCGACCGCGCGTGGCAGCGGCAGCCGCACCTCTTCGGATCGCCCTTCTACTACATCGAGTACGGGATCGCCCAGCTCGGCGCGCTCCAGCTCTGGCAGCACTCGCGACGCGATCCCGCCGACGCGGTCCGCCGCTACAAGCAGGGTCTCGCCCTCGGCGGCTCCCGTCCGCTGCCCGAGCTCTTCGAGGCGTCGGGACTCCGCTTCGACCTCGGTCCAGCGGTCATGAAGTCCCTCGTCGGGGACCTCTCCGAGGAGCTCTCCCGCGCCTCTGCCTGAACTCGAGCGACCGACGGTCGGCGCCGAAGGTCGACCCTTGGGTGCCCCGCGGGATGGCTGAAGGGGGGGTCTCCAGGCTCCCCAAGCTGCGTTTTCATCGCGGATCCTTCTCCAAGGAACCGGAATTGGTTTGCAGCTTCACGGTCAGGAGTCATGATTCAGTGCTCTCCATCGTGAAGGGGGCGGAAGGTAAGGGAAGGGAAGGACGGGCGGTGTCTCACGACGCCGCCCGGTTTTATTGGCCACGTCTCCGGGTCGAGGAGATCGCCTTCGACGGTGGTCCTTCCCACGCGACCAGTAGCATCGCGGCGATGCACCCCGCGCCGCCCGACGGTCCGCGAGGCGGCGAGTCCGCCGCCCCCCACTGCTCCCCCGAGGAGTTCCGCCGCCGCGGGCACGCCGTGGTCGACTGGATCGCCGACTACCTCGCCCGCGTCGAGCAGTTCCCCGTGCTCAGTGAGGTCCTCCCGGGGTCGCTCCGCGGGTCGCTGCCCGCATCGCCCCCGGAGCGAGGGGAGCCGTTCGAGGCGGTGATGCGGGACCTCGACCGGCTCATCCTGCCCGGGATCACCCACTGGCAGAGCCCGAACTTCATGGCGTACTTCCCCTGCAACGCCTCGGGACCCTCGATCCTCGGGGAGATGCTCTCCGCGGGGCTCGGCGTGCAGGGAATGCTCTGGTCGACGAGTCCTGCCTGCACCGAGCTCGAGTCGCACGTCCTCGACTGGCTCGTGGGGATGCTGGGGCTTCCCGAGCGGTTCCTGAGCGGGTCCTCCGGCGGCGGCGTGATCCAGGACACCGCGAGCAGCGCGACCCTCTGCGCCCTGCTCGCCGCCCGCGACCGCGCCACCGGATGGGAGTCGAACCAGCGCGGTCTCGCGGGCGGTCCGACCCTCGTCGCCTACGCCTCGACGCAGGCGCACTCCTCGATGGAGAAGGCGATGGCGATCGCGGGACTCGGGCGCGGAGGTCTGCGCCTCGTCGAGGTGGACCAGCGGCACGCGATGAAGCCGGACGCGCTCGCCCGGATGATCGCGGAGGACCGTGCCGCGGGACGCATTCCGATCTTCTGCTGCGCGAACGTCGGCAGCACCTCCTCGAACGCGGTCGATCCGGTGGAGGCGATCGCGGAGGTCTGCCGCCGCGAGGGACTCTGGCTGCACGTCGACGCGGCGATGAGCGGCACCGCCGCGCTCTGCCCGGAGTTCCGCTGGCTCCACGCGGGCGTCGACCAAGCCGACAGCTACTGCTTCAACCCGCACAAGTGGATGTTCGTGAACTTCGACTGCGACTGCTTCTGGGTCGCCGACCGCGCGGCGCTCGTCCGCACGCTCTCGGTGCTGCCCGAGTACCTGCGGAACGCGGCGACCGAGAGCGGCAAGGTGATCGACTACCGCGACTGGCAGGTGCCGCTCGGGCGGCGCTTCCGCGCCCTCAAGCTCTGGATGACGATCCGCCACTACGGCGTCGAGGGACTCCGCGCGGCGGTGCGCGAGCACGTCGGGTGGGCGCAGGAGCTCGCCGGATGGATCCGCGCCGACGACCGCTTCGAGCTCGTCGTCGAGCCGCCCCTCAACCTCGTCTGCTTCCGGCTGCGGGCGGACGACGCCGCGAACGAGCGGCTGATGCACCGCCTCAACGAGTCGGGGCGGATCTTCCTCAGCCACACCCGCCTCGACGGGCGCTTCGTGCTGCGGATCTCGATCGGGACGACCGCCACGCGGCGCCGGCACGTCGTCGAGGCATGGGAGCGGATCCGCGGGACCTCAGAATCGACCGAAGGGTCGATCGAGAGATCCACCGCGGTCTGACGAGGCGAGGTCAGACCGGCAGCGACATCGCGCCGCGGCGGATCGTCAGCACCACGATCTCCGGATCGCAGTGGAGCCGCAGCGGGAACCACGCCCCGAGCCCGTTCGTCACGAAGAGCGCCGACGGTCCCTTCGCGTAGAAGCCGGCGCGGAAGCGGTGCCCAAGCGCGAGGCTCTGCGTCGGTCGCGCCCGGCGGGCGACCTGCCCGCCGTGGGTGTGCCCCGCGAGCGTGAGCGGGATGCCGCGGCGGCTCGCCTCCGGGAAGGCGAGCGGGTTGTGCGAGAGGAGGAGGTGGATCGGTCCGTCGGTCCGGTTGCAGACGCTGTCGACGCGGACGCGGCACTCGCGGACGCCGCGACCCCAGTCGATCCCCGCGACGGCGAGCCCGCTCCCGCCGACGACGCGGCTCTCGTCGAGGAGCACCTCGAGGCCCGCGGCGCGGGCGAGCCGCACGATGCCGCGGGGGTCGTCGAGATGGTCGTGGTTCCCCAGGACGAGGTAGTGCCCGAGCGGCGCCGTGAGCGAGCCCATCCCTTCGAGGAGCGGCTCGACGCCGTCCACGTCGAGGTCGACGAGGTCGCCGGTGCAGGCGATGAGGTCGCCCCGCTCCTGCCGGACGAGCTCGAGCGCCCCGAGCGCCCGCTCGATCGGGAGCAGGCTGCCGAGATGGAGGTCGCTGAAGTGGACGATGCGGATCCCGTCGTGGGAGGACGGCCAGTCGGGCAGCCGCACGTCGAGCCGTCGCACGGCGATCGGCTGGTTGAGGTGCCGCCGGGTCAGCGCAGCGCCGACGGCGTTGCTCGCCACCGCGACGATCCGGTGCCGCAGCCGGGCGCGGCGGTACTTGCCGTTCTGGCGCCGGACCGCGGGCTCTTCCGAGCCGTTCCACGCGCGGGGCTCGTCGCCCGCGGGACCGTCGGGGCGCGCTCGATCGCCCTGGCTCGACCGCCGGGCGTCCGCATCGGTCTCGTCGCGCTCGGGCATCGACGTCACGGTAGCGGCCTCGATCGCCCCGACGGATCTCCCGGGTTCAGAAGGTGATCCGACCGCCGATCACCAGTCCCTGCAGCCCGGCGTCGGAGCGACCGCCGTCGGTGTCCACGACCCAGTCGAGCAGGCGGTAGCCGAACCGCGCGGCGAAGTTCGGGCAGAGCTCGATCTCGAGTCCGGTCTCGAGCTGGGTGAAGGTCCCGCTTCCGGCGAAGAGCGCCGGACCCACCGCCGCCTGCACGTCGATCCCGAGGGCATGGAACCAGGGGAAGAGCTCCCCCGGCTGCCAGCGGAAGTCGATGCCGCCGCCGATCCCGATGCCGAGCGCCTGCGTCTCGAAGGTCGAGGTCGGCGCCGCGAGGGGCGTCAGCGACTGGGAGACCGAGAGGTAGCGGATCGCGATGAGCGCGTCGAAGTCGAGCTCGACCGAGGAGCCGTGCGGTCCCTGGTTGCGCGCCGTGCTCGTCGCGTCTCCCCACGGGGTCTGCCGCGCCTCGAAGGGTCGGTAGAGCGTCACCGCCGCCTGCCCGTAGACCGACCAGACGTCGGCGGACGCGCTCGCGGAGGTCGGCGCGGCGAGCGTCGACGCGCCGATCACCGTCCCGGTCGGCAGCGTGGAGGTGCCGCTCGTCGAGAAGGAGAAGCCGCCCACCGTCGCGGCGACCCAGTCGTTCCGCCAGGTGAGGTCGCTCGCGACGACGACCTCGGACGCGTCGAGGTCGAGGTCGCTCGCCTCGATCGCCGTGCCCGAGCCGCCCCAGGTGAGGTTGCCCTCGAGCCGCGGGAACCATGCCTCGACGATGAGGTCCCACGCGGAGGGACCCCAGTCGAAGGCGGGCATCGCCTCGGCGGAGGCGGTCGGCGCAGGAGCCGAGGGCGCCACCGGCGCCGAAGCCTCCTGCGCGGAGACCGCGGTCGAGCAGGTCGAGATCGCCGCGATCCACGCCGCGTGGCGCCTCACGAGACCAACCTGAAGGTCAGCGGATAGCGGTACCGCACGCCCGAACTCGACTTGACCGTTGCCACGATCGTCAGCACGAGCCAGGCGATCGTGAGCCCCACGAGGAGCGGGATCCCGATCAGGACGAGCACCAGCGCTGCGCTGACCAGCATCGCGATCGTGTAGGTGATGTTGAAGTTGAGCGCCTCCCGCGCCTGATCGGCGGCGAAGGGCATGGAGTCCTTCTTCAC
Source organism: Phycisphaerae bacterium (assembly GCA_016873275.1). Lineage (GTDB taxonomy): Bacteria > Planctomycetota > Phycisphaerae > Phycisphaerales > SM1A02 > VGXO01. The sequence goes on along the minus strand of VGXO01000008.1, from coordinate 31,576 downwards.
CAGCCAGATGACGAGGGGTCCCAGGATGTTGCCGAAGGGGACCACGAAGCCGGCGAACGCGGTGACGTGCCCGAGCATCGCCCAGGTCCGCTGCTCCGGGGATCGCGCGTGGTCGCCGTCATGATCGAGGATGCCGTCACGGTCGTCGTCGCGCATGCGGAGCTCCCAAGCCGCGTGAGGGTCCCGGTCCGCCTCCGACGCGAGACGACTCGGGCGGGACCGGCGGGAAGCGAGTCTAATGCCGCGGACGATTCCCGCCCGACCGTCGGAGCTCCCTCCATGCCCCGCGAGCACCGCGAGCCTCACGCATCCCCGCCGCCGGAGGACTCCGACCGCGGCGTGATGCGGCTCGGCGGAGGGGCGAGCGTCAGGATCGCGGCGATCGGCTTCAAGTTCGTCCGCAGCGGAGGTCCGGGCGGGCAGAACGTCAACAAGGTCTCGAGCGCCGCCGAGCTGCGGGTCGCCCTCGCGTCGATCGAGGGTCTCGACGAGCGGGCGCTCGAGCGGCTGCGGGCGCTCGCGGGACGGCGGATCAACGCCGCAGGCGAGCTCGTCCTCCGCGCGGAGACCTCCCGGAGCCAGCACGAGAACCGCGCGATCTGCCTCGACAAGCTGAAGGAGATCGTCTCCTCGGCGGCGCGGCGACCCAAGTTCCGGCGGGCGACCAAGCCGACCCGCGGCTCGAAGGAGCGCCGGCTCGAGCAGAAGTCGCAGCGGAGCGCGGTGAAGCGCCAGCGGGGACGACCGGACTGGTGAGGGACGCGGCGAACGACCCGCCTCAGGCGTAGCGGACCTCGCCGGTCCCCTTCACGATCCGACCGATCCGGAAGACCCGCTCGCCCTGCTTCTCCAGCTTGCGCATCGCCGCCTCCGCGAAGGTCGGCCGCACCACGATGCAGTAGCCGATCCCCATGTTGAAGACGCGGTCCATCTCGTCGCCCGCGACGCCGCCGTGCTTCTGGAGGAACGGGAAGATCGGAGGCACCTCCCACGAGCCGAGGTCGATCTCCGCGTCGACCTTGTCCGAGAGCGCCCGCGAGAGGTTTCCCGGCAGCCCGCCGCCGGTGACGTGCGCCATGCCCGAGACCGCCTTCTTGCGCCGGTAGCTCCCGAGCAGCTTGAGGACGCTCCGGACGTAGATGCGGGTCGGCTCGAGCAGGACCTCGCCGAGCGTGCGCGGCCCGAGCTCCGCATAGGCGCGGCGGAGGTCGAGCTTCGCCTCCTTCACGATCCGGCGCACCAGGGCGTAGCCGTTCGAGTGGACGCCGGAGCTCGCGAGCCCGAGCACCACGTCGTCCTTGCGGACGCGGATCGGGTCGATGACCCGCGAGAGCTCGACCACGCCCACGGTGAAGCCCGCGACGTCGAAGTCGCCCTTCGCGTAGATGTCGGGCATCTCGGCGCACTCGCCGCCGAGGAGCGCGCAGCCGGCGAGCTCGCAGCCCTTGGCGACGCCCTCGACCATCTTGGCGACGTCGGCGGGGTCGAGCGTGTGGAGCCCGAGGTAGTCGAGGAAGAAGAGCGGCTCCGCGCCCTGGACGATGAGGTCGTTGACGTTCATCGCGACGCAGTCGATGCCGACCGTGTCGTAGATCCGGGCGTCCGCCGCGAGCTTCACCTTCGTGCCGACCCCGTCGGTGCAGGCGACGAGGACCGGGTCGCGGTAGTTCCGCTTGAAGAGCTTCTCGTTGTAGTCGAGCCGGAACAGGCCCGCGAAGGCGCCGTGCGAGGGCAGCACCCGCGGTCCGTAGGTCCGCCGGACGATCGGTCCGAAGAGATCGACGGCGCGGTCCCCCGCGTCGATGTCCACCCCGCTGTCGCGGTAGGTCAGCCCCTTGCCGCGCGGCGCCGCGTCCGTGGGATCGTCCTTCGTCCGCCTCTCCTGCGCCTCGCGCGGGCTGCTTGTCGCCGTCATGGGAGCGGATTGTACGGACGGGGCGTTGCTATCCTCCCCGCCCCCATGTCGATCCTCGTCGATGGCTCCACCCGCGTCCTCTGCCAAGGCATCACCGGCTCCGCCGGCGCCTTCCACACCGCCGGCTGCCTCGGCTACGGCACCCGCATGGTCGGGGGCGTGACCCCCGGCAAGGGCGGACAGAAGGACCCGAACGGTCTTCCCATCTTCGACACCGTGGCGGACGCGGTCGCCGCCACCGGCGCCGACGCCACCATGATCTTCGTGCCGCCGCCGGGCGCGGCGGACGCCATCCTCGAGGCCGCCGCCGCGGGCATCCGGGTGATCGCCGCGATCACCGAGGGGATCCCGGTGCAGGACATGGTCCGCACCCGCGCGGCGCTCCGCGACTTCCCGACGTCGACGCTCATCGGACCCAACTGCCCCGGCGTGATCACGCCCGGTCGGCGCACCTCCGGCACCGGACCCGACGCCCGCTTCGAGGGCGGCTGCAAGATCGGGATCATGCCCGGCTACATCCACACGCATCGCCGGGACGCCTCGACCGGTCGCGCCGTCGGCATCGTGAGCCGCTCGGGCACCCTCACCTACGAGGCGGTCTGGCAGTGCTCGCAGCGCGGCATCGGGCAGTCGACCTGCGTCGGCATCGGCGGCGACCCGGTCAAGGGCATCAACTTCATCGAGCTCCTCGAGCTCTTCCACGCGGATCCCGAGACCGACGCCATCGTGATGATCGGCGAGATCGGCGGCGCCGACGAGACCGACGCGGCGCGGTGGATCGGCGAGCAGGCGAGCAAGCCGGTGATCGGGTTCATCGCCGGACGCACCGCGCCTCCCGGCAAGCGGATGGGGCACGCGGGCGCCATCATCGGCGGCGCCGCGGACACCGCGGCGGCGAAGATCGCCGCCCTCCGCGACGCCGGCGCGCACGTCGTCGACAGCCCGGCGGACCTCGGCGCCGCGGCGGCGAAGGCGCTCGAGCTCTCCTGAGTCGACTCCGGAGTCCCGCGGGGGGCTCACTCGTCGTCGCGGAGGAGGTCCTCGCAGCGGACGATCACCGCCCGCAGCACCTCCCGGTCGCCGACGGGTCGCCGCGAGTCGAGCAGCTCCTGCCGGAGCCGCTGGATCCGCCGCTGCCAGAGCGGGCGGAGCGACGAGACGTCGACCAGCGCGCCTGAATCGACCATCGCGAGATAGCGGCGAAGGCGCGCCACCTCGGGATGTCCCTCGATGGGATCGACCGGTGGCGCATCGACCTCGGCGGAGGTCCCGGCGCGAAGCGTCGTCGTGGGCGGACCGAAGCGGCGCCGGAGCTCCGCGATGAACGCGGTGCGCTCGGCAAGCACGGGGTTCTGACGGGCGAGCGGATCGTTCGCGTCCTGCTCGAGCTGCTCGACCGAGCCGAGCACCACGTCGATCTCGATCGGCACGGCGGCACCGCCGCGGTGGATGCGGAGCCGGACGACCTCGCCGGGAAGCCGCCGCTGCACGGCGCCGATCAACTGCGTCGTGGTGGGCGTCGGCGCGTCGTCGATCGCCACGATGCGGTCAGCCGCCTCGAGGACGTGCGCCGCGGGCATGCCCTCGACGAAGCCGCTCACCACCACGCCCTGCCCGACCTCGCGGGCGGTGTCCATGCGGATCCCGAGCGCTCCGCGGGGGATCCGCTCGACCTGCTCGGAGACCACGCCGACGAGGCGCTGCCGCTGCTCCGCGGAGAGGTCCTCGCGGGAGAGCAGCGCGAGCATCGCCGAGAGGGGCGCCCGGCGGACGAGGATCGCCGCCTCCGCCTGCTCCCGCACCGCGAAGGAGGGATCGTCGAGCGACGCCACGAGCCGCGCGAGCTCCGGATCGACCACGATCCGCGAGAAGTCGCCCTCGAGGAGGGTCGGATCGAAGTGGATCGGCGGGCTCGTCTGCGCGACGACCGGCGTCGTGCATGCCGCGAGCGCCATCGCGAGGAGGATCCGTCTCCGCCGAAGCATGCGGGCAGTCTAGGTCCGCGCCCGGGGTCGCGCCCCGGGGTCGGCGTCGCCCTCAGCGTCGAAGGCAGCCCGCGATCGACGACCCCGCGCCCCGGATCGCCGCGGCGAGCCGCTCGGTCGTCGCGAGCTGCGCCTCCGCCCGCGCCGGATCGAGCGATCCCTCGAGGACGAACGCCGACTCCGCGACCGCCGCCTCGACGAGGAGCGCGGGCACCGCCTCCGCCGCCCCTCGACCAAGCCCGCCGTGACCCTCCGCGAACGCGGCGAGGAGACCGATCCGAAGCGGCGCCTCCGGGGTCCGCCTCGGATCCTCCCGCGAGAACTGCAGCGCCGCCGAGGCGAACTCGGCGAGCGGCACGTCCTCGCGGACCGCCTCCCAGTCGAGGACCGCCACGACCTGCGTGCCCGCGAAGAGCAGGTTCCCGGGGTGATAGTCGCCGTGCACGAGCTGGGTCGCCTGCCGATCGACGAGAGACCCGGCGCGCGACGAGGCATCGTCGTACTCGGCGGCGAGCGCCGCGAGGCGCTCGCGCCACCGATCGACGCCCGGTCGATCCGGCGCCGATGCGAGCGCGGCGAGGACCGTCCGCACCCGCGCGGAGTCGTGGTAGGAGCCGCGGACTCCCTCGGGCGGTCGCCAGGCCGCGAGCAACTGGTGCAGCCCCGCGAGCGTCGCGCCGGCGGCACGCGCCGCCTGAGCCGAGCCGTCGAATCGTCCGCCCTCGACGAAGGGGAGGAGCTCGAAGCATCGCCCGTCGCGCTCGACGAAGGGACGACCATCGACCGCCGCGCGAGGCGCCGGCACCGGCGCTCCGTGGTCCGCGAGGAGCCGCTGCACCGAGGCCGCGAGGAGACCGCCCCGCGCGGCGCTCGCCCGCCGCTCCTTGAGGAACCAGCGGCCGCCTGGCGAATCCACCACGAACTTCGCGTTCCGCCGCGAGCCGCCGCGGACCGCCCGCACCGAGGACGCCTCGCCGAGCCCGAACTCCCCCAGCACCGCCGCGAGGATCGCCGCGGAGGGCGGCGTGCCTCGATCGACGCCGGCTTCCCCCAGGCTCGGATCCCGCTCGCGCATCGCTCGTCGGACCTCCGGCGCCGCGTCACTCGACGTTCTGCGCCTGCTCCTTGATCCGATCGATCAGCCCCTTGACCTCGACGATCTCCCGGGTGATCTCGCCGTCGCTCGACTTGCTGCCGATGGTGTTCGCCTCCCGCAGCATCTCCTGGCTGAGGAAGTCGAGCACCCGACCGGCGGGTCGACCATCCGCGGGCGAGAGCACCTGCTCGAACTGCGCGAGGTGTCCCTTGAGGCGGATGACCTCCTCGGCGATGTCGCTGCGGTCGGCGTAGATCGCGACCTCCCGGATGAGGTCCTCGTCGCGGAGGGCGGCGCCGACCTCGGCAAGGAGCGCATCGACCCGCTGGCGCAGGCGCTCGCGGTAGGCGACCACCACCTCGGGCGCCCGCCGCTCGATGCGGTCGAGCCGCGCCGCCATCTCGACGGCGAGCCCGCGGAGCTGCGCCGCGAGCGCCGCCCCCTCGCGGCGGCGCATCTCGATGACCCGGTCGCACGCCTCCTCGAGGAGCCTCGCGAGGACGCCGCGACCCTGCTCGAGCACTCGGTCCTCGGAGCCCCCCTCGACCGCGCCCGGAAGCGCGAGCACCGCCGCGGCATCGAAGCGGCACTGCTCCCGCATGTCGGGCGGCACCGCGTCGCGGAGCTGCCGCAGGTACTCCGCGACGACCGCCGCGTTGACCCGCGCCGCCGCCGCCGCCCCGGGCGCCGCGGCGACCCGCACCGCGACGGTGACGCTGCCCCGACCGAGGCGACGCGAGACCGCCTGGTCGATCTCCGCCTCGAGCGGCTGGAGGTCGTCGGGAAGACGGAGCGTCGACTTGTAGAACTTGCCGTTGACCGCCCGGACCTCGACCACGAAGCGGGTCCCGTCGACCTCCCCGGTCGCCGATCCGAAGCCGGTCATCGAACGGATCATGGGCGGCTCCGCGGTCGCGGGAGGGACCGACGCGACGTCAGGGCGTGGTGGTCGCGGGGGTCGTCGCCGGCGTCGCGACTGGCGTGGTCGCGTCGGTCGTCGGCGCCGCCGACGGGTCGGCGACCGCCGCCTCCGCGGCTGGCTGCTCCGGAGCCGGCGGGGCGAGCAGGCTCTTGTCGAAGACGTTGAGGACGATCGCGAGGGCGAGATAGACCAGGAACGCGCCCACCGTCGCCACGGTCAGGACGTCGCCGGTCCGACCTCCGAAGGCGGTCTCGGTGCCGCCGCCGCCGGCGCCGCCGAAGGCGCCGGCGAGCCCGCCACCCTGCGGACGCTGCACGAGGATCATCAGCACGAGCGCGAGCGACGCGAAGATGAAGAGGACGGTGAGGGGAGCGAGGATCGCCATCGAACGGAACTCCGAGGTCGGGCGAGCGGCGGCGCGAGGGTCAGCCGTGGGAGGCTCGCGACGCCGCGGCGCGACCGATCGCCGCGAACGAGTCGACCTTGAGGGAGGCTCCTCCGACGAGCCCACCGTCGATCTCCGGCCGACTGAACAACTCGGCGGCGTTCTCCGCCGTGACCGAGCCGCCGTAGACGACCCGGGTCGCCGCGGCGAGCCCCGGATCATACAGGTCCGCGACCTCCTCCCGGATCCACCGATGCGCCTCGGCGGCGTCCTCCGCGCGGGCGGTCCGCCCCGTGCCGATCGCCCAGACCGGCTCGTAGGCGAGGACGAGGCTCCCGAACACCCCCCGATCAAGTCCCGAAAGTCCCGCCCGGACCTGCCCCACGAGCACCGACCGGGCATGCCCGCCCTCCCGCTCGGCAAGCGTCTCGCCGACGCAGAGGACGACCTTCAGTCCCGCGGCGAGCGCCCGCTCGAGCTTGGTGCGGAGGACCGCGTTCGACTCTCCGATCCCATGCCGCCGCTCGCTGTGCCCGACGAGCACCCATCCGCAGCCGAGGTCGTCGAGCATCGCGCCGCTCACCTGCCCGGTGAAGGCGCCGTCGAGGTGGGCGGAGAGGTCCTGCGCCCCGAGCGAGGGCGGACCATGACCGATCGCCCGTCCGACCGCCTGCAGGTAGCACGCGGGCGGGAACACCACGAGGTCGACCTTCGACGCGAGCGGGATCGCCGAGAGCGCCGCATGGACCTCCTCCGCGAGCTCGACCGCCGACGCGAGGCGGAGGTTCATCTTCCAGTTGCCCCCGAGGAAGGGCCGGTTCGTCGTCGCGGGCATGGATCGCTCCGGGAGGAGGCGGCAGCGTAGTCGCTCGGCGCCGCGCCCGATCCGCTCGGGGCGATCAGAGCTTCCACGCCGCGAGCGCGACCGCCGCCATCAGCAGCACCACCGCCTGCGTGCCGCGGTCGCGGATCGCGAACGCGACCGGATCGTCGTCCACCCGCCCGCGCTCGGCGAGGAACCAGATCCGCGCGACCCAGTAGGTCATGAGCGGCAGCAGCAGCCACAGGATCCCGGGTCGGTTGTACGCCTCCTCGACGGCGGGCGCCTGCACGTAGAGGGCGAGCACCAGCACCGACATCACCCCGAGCGCCGGACCGATCACCCGCACGATCGCGAGGTCCTCCGCCGCGTAGCCTCGTCCGGCGAGGGTCGCCCCCGACGCCGGCGCCGAGCGGCGGAGCTCGACGTAGCGCTTGAGGAACGCGAGGCTCGAGAAGACGAAGAGCGAGAAGACGAGGAGCCACTCGGAGAGCTCGACCTCGATCGCCTCCGCGCCGGCATGGATGCGGATCGTGTAGAGGAGCGCGAGCGCGATCACGTCGACGAGCAGGAGCCGCTTGAGGAAGAGCGAGTAGGCGAGCGTCAGCCCGAGGTACGCCGCGAGCGAGCCGAGGCAGGGGCGCGGCAGCAGCAGCACGCCGATCGCGAGCCCCCCGAGGACGAGCGCGACCGCCAGCCCCAGCGCCGTGGGGATCGAGATCGCCCCCGCCGCGAGCGGTCGATGGCGCTTGGTGGGATGGAGGCGGTCCGCGTCGAGGTCGTGCAGGTCGTTGAGGAGGTAGGTGCCCGAGGCGAGCAGCGAGAACGCCGCGAAGGCGAGACCCGAGGCGAGCCAGGCGCCGCCGTCGAGGACGCGGTGGGCGGTCAGCAGCGGCACGAAGACCAGGAGGTTCTTCGCCCACTGATGGACCCGCATCGCCCGCAGGACGGTCCCGAGCATCGTTCCTTGATCGGCGAAAGACGCCGCGATCGGTCGGTCCTTCGCGCGAAGCAGCCGCTCGAGCGAGGGCGAGCCCACCGGGACCGCCGCCCGCGCCTGCTCGAAGACCGGGGCGTCCTTGCGATGGTGGTCGCCGACGTAGTCGAATCCGCCCTCGCCGAACGACTCCCGCAGGGCGTCCGCCTTCCGCCGCGCCGAGAGGTTTCTCGGGGGATCGCTCGCGAGGACCTCGTCGAAGAGCCCGAGGTGCCGCGCGACCGCCTCGGCGGGAAGGCGGTCGGCGCCGGTGGCGAGGACGATCCGCCGCCCGGCGTCCTTCTCGGCGCGGAGCCACGCGAGCAGGTCCTCCCGCCACGGCAGCGAGGCAGGATCGATCGGCATCGCCTCCGCGACCGCCCGCTTGAGCGCCGCCCGACCTCGACGAAGCGCGAGGAGGATCCCGGGCAGAACCCACGGTCGTCGCATCCCGAGCCGAAGGAGCCCCTCCCAGAGGAGGTCGGACCGCATGAGGGTGCCGTCGAGGTCGACCGCGAGCACGGGAGCGCCCGCCCCGCGGAGCGGCGGGCGTCGTTCGGGGGCGTCGCTGGCGGCGTGACGAGGAGTCATGGGGTCCGCGGCGCTCGGTCGCGGCGGTCGTCGAGGAACGACCGGATCCCGGCGGGGTTCGCGGGAGGCGAGGCTCCCGCCGACGGTTCGGGGCTTATCGACCATCCCCGGGAAGCCCTGCACGCCGGACCGTCGTCGGGGACGATCCCGCGTCGGTCCCTCCATCTCCTACCTTTCCCTCCTTCGACCCGCCTCTCGGCGACCCTCGTCGCCTCCGACTCCGATCGAGCCTTCCGCCATGGTCACCTCGCCCCCCCGCTCCTCGACCCGACCGACCTCGCCCGCGGAGGTCCGCCGCGCGTTCCTCGAGTTCTTCCGCGACCGCGCCGGTCACGCGGTGGTGCCGAGCTCCTCGGTGGTGCCGCACGAGGACCCCACGCTCCTCTTCACGAACGCGGGGATGAACCAGTTCAAGGACGTCTTCCTCGGGCAGGGCTCGCGGAGCTACCGCCGCGCGGTGGACACGCAGAAGTGCATCCGTGCGGGCGGCAAGCACAACGACCTCGAGGACGTCGGTCGCGACACCTACCACCACACCTTCTTCGAGATGCTCGGCAACTGGTCCTTCGGCGACTACTTCAAGTCGGAGGCGATCCAGTGGGCGTGGGAGCTGCTCACGCAGGTGTACGGGCTTCCCGCCGACCGCCTCTACGCGACCTACTTCGGCGGCGACGAGGCGTCGGGGCTCGCCGCGGACCTCGAGGCGCGCGACCTGTGGCGCCGCCATCTGCCCGCCGAGCGGGTGCTGCCCGGCTCGATGAAGGACAACTTCTGGGAGATGGGCGACACCGGTCCGTGCGGACCGTGCTCGGAGATCCACGTCGACCGCATCGGCGGTCGCGACGCGGCGCGGCTCGTGAACTCCGGCGACCCGGACGTCCTCGAGATCTGGAACCTCGTCTTCATCCAGTTCAACCGCGAGGCGGACGGCTCGCTCAAGCCGCTCCCGGCGAGGCACGTGGACACCGGCATGGGCTTCGAGCGGCTCGTCTCGGTGATCCAGGCGAAGCGGAGCAACTACGACACCGAGATCTTCACGCCGATCTTCGAGGCGATCCGCGCCGCGAGCGGCGCGAGGCCGTACGGCGCCCGCCTCGACGACGAGACCGACGTCGCCTACCGCGTGCTCGCCGACCACGTGCGATGCCTCTCCGTCGCGATCGCCGACGGCGCGACGCCCTCGAACGAGGGTCGCGGCTACGTGCTCCGCCGGATCCTCCGCCGCGCGGTGCGGCACGCCTACCAGCAGTTCGGGCAGCGGGAGCCCTTCCTCGCCCGCGTCCTCCCCGCGGTGCAGGCGTCGCTCGGCGAGGTCTTCCCCGAGCTCGTCGCGCAGGGCGAGCGGATCACGCGGGTGCTCGAGGAGGAGGAGCGGGCGTTCCTCCGCACCCTCGAGCGGGGACTCCTCCACTTCTCCGACGCCGAGCGGCGGGCGGAGCAGGGTCGCATCCGCGGCGAGGATGCCTTCAAGCTGCACGACACCTACGGGTTCCCGATCGACCTGACCGAGGTGATGGCGCGGGAGCGCGGGCTCTCCGTCGACCTCGCTGGCTACGAGGCGCTGATGGCGGACGCCCGCGCCGCGAGCCGCGCTGGCGCGGAGGGCGGCGCCGCGGACTCGATGACGCTGCCGCCCGACGTCCTCGCCGAGCTCGAGGCGACCGGCGTCCCCTTCACCGACGACTCGTCCAAGCACCAGCCGAAGCCGCTGATGTCGCGGGTGGTCGCGATCTGGACCGGGCATCGCCTCGAGGGTCGCGCCGAGGGCGGCGAGACCGTCGGCGTGATCCTCCACCAGACGCCCTTCTACGCGGAGAGCGGCGGTCAGGTGGGCGACGCGGGCTCGATCCGCGTGGAGCGCCGCGGCGAGCGCGGGATGGAGACCGGCGTCCTCGAGGTGCTCGACACCCGGCGCTGCGGCGGCTTCGTGCTCCACCGATGCCGGATCGAGCGAGGGTCGCTCCGGGTCGGCGACGAGGCGGAGCTCGCGGTCGACCGCCACCGCCGCGCGATGACCGAGGCGAACCACACCGGGACGCACCTCCTGAACCTCGCGCTCCGCCGCGTGGCGGGCGGCGAGAGCGACCAGCGCGGATCGCTCGTCGCGCCGGACCGGCTGCGCTTCGACTACGCGGGCTCGCGGGCGCTCGGCGCCGCGGAGATCGGCGAGATCGACCGGATCGTCAACGACGCGATCGCCCGCGACCTCGCGGTGCATGCCTCGCCCGCCCCGCTCGAGGCGGCGAAGCGGATCCGCGGGCTGCGGGCGGTCTTCGGCGAGCGCTATCCGGATCCGGTGCGGGTGGTCTCGATCGGCTCGCCGGTCGATCGGTTGCTCGCCTCGCCCGCGGACGCGGCGTGGGCGGAGCAGTCGACCGAGTTCTGCGGCGGCACGCACGTCGCCTCGACCGGGGCGATCGGTCGCTTCGCGGTCCTCTCCGAGCAGGCGCTCGCGGCGGGCGTGCGGCGCGTCTTCGCGGTGACGGGCGTGGCGGCGCAGGCGGCGGCAGCGGCGGCGAAGGCGCTCGACGATCGGTTCGACGCGGCGTCGCGGCTCCACGAGGAGGCGCTCCTCGCCGAGGTCGCGGCGATCGCCGCCGACCTCGACGCGATGACGCTCTCGGCGCTCGATCGGGCGAGGCTGCTGGGTCGGCTCGAGGCGCTCCGCGAGGTCGCGAAGCAGGTCCGCAAGCGGATGGCGGCGTCCTTCCGCGACGCGGCGATCGGCGTGGCGCGGGGACTGCTCGCGGAGCAGACCGGATCGTGCGTCGTCGGCTTCATCGGCGAGGGCGACCGCGACGCGGTGCTCGCGGCGCTCGACGTCGCGCGGGCGGCTCGCCCCGAGGGCGCGGCGCTCCTCGTCGCGCAGGAGCCGGGCGAGCCGAAGCTCGTGATCGTCGCGGCGGTCTCGGCGGCGATGATCGCCAAGGGCCTGAAGGCCGGCGAGTGGGTCAAGACCGCCGCGCAGGCGTGCGGCGGCAGCGGCGGCGGGAAGCCGGACTCCGCGCAGGCGGGCGGCAAGGATCCCTCCAGGCTCGACGACGCCCTCGCGGCGGCGCGGAGCTTCGCGGCGGCGCGGAGCGTTGCCGCATCGAAGGGCGGGTGAAGTCCGCTCGACGGCACCTCACCGCCGTCGCGGCACCGCCGACCCGCCGAGGCGCCGCGACGAGTGGGAGTGCCGGAAGCCGCAACGCCTCTCCCGCGAGGAGCATCGCGACGAGTGGGAGTGCCGGAAGTCTCAACGCCTCTCCCGCGAGGAGCGCCGCGACGAGTGGGAGTGCCGGAAGTCTCAACGCCTCTCCCGCGAGGAGCACCGCGACGAGTGGGAGAGGCCGCCTCGCGAACGCAGTTCGCGAGGCGGGTGAGGGTGGCACGATTGGCGACGAGCGCCGCGCGGCGGGCTGATCGAGACATCGCGCGTCGATGCGGCGCTTCGACCCGGTCATCGTGCTTCGGTCGGCGCACGCAACCCGTTGGAGTTGGTCCCCTCCGTCGCCTCGCTCCGCGAGGCGACACCTCCCCACGGCTGCAGCCGTGGGGAGGAGTTCCAGAGCGAGGAGTTCCAGAGCGAGGCGTTCCAGAGCGAGGAGTTCCAGAGCGAGGAGTTCCAGAGCGAGGAGTTCCAGAGCGAGGAGTTCCAGAGCGCACCACGTCGGGATCGCGCGTTCCGACACTCCGGAACTCCTCCTCGACCGAGCACCGCGAGGTCGGGGAGGTGGCTCGCTGGCGGAGCCAGCGAGACGGAGGGGAGGTCCGATCAACGGGGTGCTCGCCTCGCGCACCGCACGAGCACGCAACCCGTTGGAGTTGGTCCCCTCCGTCGCCTCGCTGCGCGAGGCGACACCTCCCCACGGCGGAGCCGTGGGGAGGAGTTCCAGAGCGAGGAGTTCCAGAGCGAGGAGTTCCAGAGCGAGGAGTTCCAGAGCGCACCACGTCGGGATCGCGCGTTCCGACACTCCGGAACTCCTCCTCGACCGAGCACCGCGAGGTCGGGGAGGTGGCTCGCTGGCGAAGCCAGCGAGACGGAGGGGAGGTCCGATCAACGGGTTGCTCGCCTCGCGCACCGCACGAGCACGCAACCCGTTGGAGTTGGTCCCCTCCGTCGCCTCGCTGCGCGAGGCGACACCTCCCCACGGCTGCAGCCGTGGGGAGGAGTTCCAGAGCGAGGAGTTCCAGAGCGAGGAGTTCCAGACCGCACCACGTCGGGATCGCGCGTTCCGACACTCCGGAACTCCTCCTCGACCGAGCACCGCGAGGTCGGGGAGGTGGCTCGCTGGCGAAGCCAGCGAGACGGAGGGGAGGTCCGATGAACGGGTTGCTCGCCTCGCCATCCGCAGATGCGGCAGGCGTCCGATCAGCCGATCGGACCGCCGCCGACCGCGCCGAGCCTCGCCTCGACCGCCCGCGCGACCAGCTTCGCGAGGCAGTCGCCCTCGAGGTTCGCGCCATGTCCTTTCGCGAGGTCGCGGAGCGTCGTGCGCTCGAGCGTCTCCGGGATCAGCACGACCTCGAACCAGCGCGGACCGAGCTCCGCCACGGTGAGCGAGACGCCCTCGACCGCGACCGATCCCCGGCGGACGAGGAGCGGCTCGAACGCGGGACTCACCTCGATCCGGACCCGCCACTCGCCGCCCGCGGTCGAGACCGAGCGCACCCGCCCCACCTCGTCCACGTGCCCCTGCACGAGGTGACCGCCGAGCAGGGTCTGCAGCGTCGCGGAGTGCTCGAGGTTGACCCGCGAACCCACCCCGAGCGAGCCGAGGGTGGTCGCCTGCAGGGTGTGGTGGACCGCATCGAAGCGGACCGCCTCGACCCCGCCCCCGGGCGAGAGGCGGCGTTCGGCGACGGTCAGGCAGCATCCGGAGGTCGAGATCGACTCGCCCGGCTCGGGTCGATGGGACCAGCCCTCGAGCGAGATCCACAGGCTCGCGCCCGCGGGCGAGGGCACCTTCGCCTCGATCCGACCCATGTGCTCGACGAGTCCCGTGAACATGGACGGCAGCGTAGCGGTCCGGTTCTCCTTGACGCGTCGGAGGGCGACTCGGATACTCCGATCCGTCAGGCGTCGAGGAGACCCCGCTCCGCGCATCCCGAGTCGATCGGGGCGGTTCGAGACCCTCGACCTCCCGCCCCTGCCGCGCCGCGTCGGGAACGGGAATGGGCGGGCGGACCGACCTCGGGCCGTCCGGCACCCTGATCCCCACCCCGAGGCGGAGGCGGTCCTCGATGCCACGCGTTTCCCGTCGGTCGGTCCTGCTGGTCCTGCCCCTCGTCGCCTCGGTCGCTCCCTCCGTCGCGGCGCAGGAGGATCCCGGCGCCGCGAACCGCCAGCGCCTCGAGGCGATGCAGGCGGCGCTGGATCAGGCCTACCTCCTGCCGCCCTCCCGCCTCGGCGACCTCGGCTACCGGATCGACTGGCAGACCGCGGTGCCGCTCTCGCCCAACGCGACGCTCCGCGGCGCGTTCCCGCGCGGCGACGGGCTCTACCTGCACGACTCGAGCAACCTGCTCACCCGCATGAACCTCGCGAAGGGCGCCTCCGTCTGGCAGTCGCCCGTAGGATCCTCGACCGGCGAGATGCTCGACGTGATCCTCGCGTCGCCCGGGGGCGAGCCCTCGGTCCTCGCGGTGACCCGCACGGAGGTCGACGTCTTCGACGAGTCGAGCGGCACCATGCGTTCCCGGCAGCGGCTCGAGCCGACGGCGTTCACGCCGCCCGCGCAGGTCGGGAACTTCTTCATCTACGGCACCCGCGGCGGCAAGGTGCTCTGGCACCAGTTCATGATCGGTCACCCCTGGCGCGGCAACAGCCTGCCCGGCGCGGTCGCGGCGGCGCCCCTCATCGCGGACGGCATGGCGTTCGCCGTCGGCTCGACCGGACGGATCCTCGCCCTCGACGCGGAGACGACGCGGCTTCGGTGGGAGAAGCAGCTGATCGCGCCGATCTCCGCCCGACCGGCGTTCGCGGACGGTCTGCTCCTCGTCGCGGGCGGCGACCAGTACCTCTGGGCATACGACGCCCGCAACGGCCGCACCGTCTGGAGCTACTTCACCGAGAGTCCCCTGACCACGAGCCCGACCGCGATCGGCGGCTCGGTCTATCAGTACGTGCCCGGCGAGGGTCTCGTCTGCCTCAGCCTGCGTCCGACCGACCGCATCGACGGCGAGGTCCGCTGGCGCTGCGCCGATGGCAAGGGCGAGGTGCTCGGCGTGCATCGCGGCAAGCTGCTCCTCTGGGATGGCGGCGAGCGCACGATGCGGATCGTCGACTCCTCCACCGGTCAGGTCGCGGCGTCGATCCCGCTGCCCCGGGTGAGCGTCATCGTCCCGAACGGCTCCGACTCGCCGGGAATGGTGCTGCTCTCCGAGGACGGCTTCGTCCTTCATCTCCTGCCGCAGGGCTGAGGCGAGGCGACTGCATGCTTGGTCTCGTGCCGGTCCGGCGGGCGCTCCTCTCGGTGAGCGACAAGACCGACCTCGTGCCGTTCGCGAAGGCGCTCGCCTCGCTCGGCGTGGAGATCGTCTCGACCGGCGGCACCGCGGCGGCGCTGACCGCGGCGGGGATCCCGGTGGTCACGGTCGAGCAGCTCACCGGGCACCCCGAGATCCTCGACGGTCGCGTGAAGACGCTCCACCCGCGGATCCACGGCGGGCTCCTCGGTCGCCGCAACCTCGCCGCGCACCTCGCGGCGATGGAGACCCACGGCATCCCGCCGATCGACCTCGTCTGCGTGAACCTCTATCCCTTCGAGCGGACCGTCCGCGCCGAGGGCGTCTCCGAGCCGGAGGCGATCGAGCAGATCGACATCGGCGGTCCCGCGATCATGCGGAGCGCCGCGAAGAACTTCGAGTTCGTGGCGGTGGTCACCTCGCCGGCGCAGTACGACCGCGTCGCTTCGGAGCTCCTGGCGCACGACGGATGCACCACGCGGGCGACGCGGGCGGACCTCGCCGCGGCGGCGTTCGGCCGAACCGCCGAGTACGACGCGGCGATCAGCGGCTGGATGGGTCGGCGGCAGGCGCACGCGTTCGCGGAGACCCTGCGGCTCACCTACGTCGGGCGGCAGATGCTCCGCTACGGCGAGAACCCGCACCAGCGCGCCGCGAGCTACCGCGATCCCAACGCGGCGGGACCCTCGGTCGTCACCGGCGAGGTGCTCGGCGGGAAGCAGATCAGCTACAACAACATCCTCGACGCGGCGGCGGGGCTCGAGCTCGCCCTCGACCTGCGGTCGATCGATCCGCCGGGACCCGCCGCGGCGGTGCTCAAGCACACCAACGCCTGCGGCGCCGCCCGCGCCGCGACCCTCGCCGAGGCGTTCGAGCGGGCATGGTCGGGTGATCCCCTCGCCGCGTTCGGCGGCGTGGTGGTGCTCGCCGGCACCGCGGATCGCGCGGTCGCGGAGGCGATGGTCTCCGGCTCGCGGTTCCTCGAGGTCGTCGTCGCCGACCGATTCGATGCGGACGCCGCAGGCATCCTTGGCGAGCGATGGCCGAACGCCCGGCTCGTCGCGGTCGGTCCGCCGGGCGACGATCCCTCGCCGATCGCGATCCGCTCGGTCCCCGGCGGACTCCTCGTCCAGGACCGCGACACCCACCCCGTCGATCCGGATGACTTCCGCCTCGCGGCGGGACCCGCCCCGAGCGACGCGATGCGCCGAGACGCGGCGTTCCTCGTCTCGGTGGTCAAGCACCTCAAGTCGAACGCGGTCGTGGTGGGCGCCGACGAGACGCTGCGTGGGATGGGCGCCGGATGCGTGGACCGCCTGCAGGCGTGCCGCGTCGCGGTCGAGAAGGCGGGCGATCGCCTGAAGGGTCGCGCGATCGTCGCCGCCTCGGATGCCTTCTTCCCGTTCGCCGACGGACCCCGGGTCCTCCTCGACGCAGGCGTCCGCTGCCTCGTCCACCCCGGCGGATCGAAGCGGGACGAGGACACCTTCGCGCTCTGCCGCGAGCGCGGCGTGACCTGCCTGCTCACCGGCGTGCGGCACTTCCGGCATTGACCCCGGCGCGGACCGACCGAGCCTGCACGATCGCCATCAGGCAGCGAGCGACGGGTGCTCCTCGGTGCCCATGATCCGACGCGCGCGGCGGAGGATGAGCGTCGCCGCGACTCCGATCACCACCGAGCAGGCGAGCAGCCCGCCCGCGACGAGTCCGGCGCGGGTGAGCTGGGTCGCGTCGATCGGTCGGGGATCGAGCAGCGAGTAGGCGATCTTGCCTTCCTTCGTCCGCTCGCCGACGACGATCGCGGCCGTCTGGTCCGGTCGCCTCGACGCCTGCGTCGCGCTCTCCTTGGCGAGGGTCGTCGCGACGGTGTCGAGCACCACGGGGAGGGCGTTGCGGTCCTCGCCCGAGAGGACGAGCCGCAGGCGACCCGGTCCATCGGCGTCGACCTTGAGGTCCTTCGAGAGCATCGCCCCGACCTTCGCCGGATCGCTCGGCGTCGCTCCGCGGGCGGCAAGCCGCTCCGCGACCTGCTCCGCGAAGAGCGGATCGCCGAGGAGCGCCGCGTGCCAGGTCCCCCAGCCTTCCGCGAGGCGCGGATCAATCGGCTGTCCCTTGGCGCCGCGGGCGATGAGGTCCACGCTCGCCGTGCCCCGCACCGGCCAGACGAGGTCCGCCGCCATCCAGCCGGCGACCGCGAGGACCACCGCGAAGACGCCCGCGAGCATCCCGAGGCTCGCGCCACGGTGCACCGCCCATCGGCGCACCAGCCGGACCTCGCTCTCCGCGAGGAACTTCTGCACCTGACGCAGCTCCTCCCGCTTCGCCTGCAGCTGCCGAAGCTCGATCAGCGTGCTCTGCCCGCTGGTGCGGGGAGCCTCGACCTCCGGGGTCGGTCGGGCAAGACCCTTCACCCTGCGACGAAGCGCCTCCCGCAGCCGATGGAGCCGATCGCGCCGCACCCGCAGCAGCTCCGCGGCGCGGGAGAGCTGACGCGCCCGCTCCTGCAGGCGGCTCGCCTCGCCGGCGTCCGCGGTGCCGCGGGCGTTCCGCGCCTCCCGCACCTCCGCGGCGAGCGCCTGCACCCGCGCGTCGCGCTCGACGAGCATCGACTTCGCGGAGGAGAGCTCTCGCTCGAGGCGCTCGACCTCGGCGCTCGATCCCGCGGCGACCGCTGCGCTCGATGCCGGCGTCCTCGCCCGCTCCTCCTCGATCCTCGTCCGGAGCGACTCGACCTCCGCCTCGAGCTCGACCGCGCGGCGCGAGGACGACTCGAGCCGCGCGTTCGCCTCCGCGAGGGCACGACGCGCCGACTCGATCTCCGACGAGGACGCCGCCTGCTGGTCGAGCTGCCGCTGCAGCGTCGCGATGCTCCGCGTCTCCCGCTCGATCCGCGACTTCGCCTGCTCGAGCTCGCCTCGGAGCGACGCCGCCTCGCTCTCGCTTCGGTCGAGCCTCGTGCGGACCCCGGCGAGCTCCTCCTGCAGCTCCGTCGAGGCGTTGCGGCGGACCTCGTCCTCGCGACGCGCCGCGGTCGCCGACTCGAGCTGGCGCCGCAGGTCGGTCGTCCGAACACGCTCCGCGTCCGCCTCGACCCGCGCGTCCGCGAGGGACTGCTCGAGCGACGCGAGCCGACGCCGGAGATCCTCCGCCTCGACGCCGCCCTTCCTCGACTCGACGAGCTCCGCCCGCGCACCATCGAGCATCCGCTCGGTCTGCGCGAGCTTCTCCTCGAGGGATCGACGGGTCAGCGCCGTCGCCGCGTCGCTCGCGGCAAGCCGCTGCTCGAGGTCGCGGACCTTCGACTCGACCCCCCGGTGCAGCTCGCGCAGCCGGGTCGCCTCGACCTGCTGCCGCTCGGCGCGGGCGTTCGCCTCGGCAAGCTGCTTCTGGGCATCCTCGAGCCGGACGGAGAGACCCCTCGAGATCTGGCTTCGCTCCTCGTCGCCGGTCCGCAGCGCGTCGAGGCGTGCCTCGGTCTCGCGAGCCCGCCGGACGAGCGTCGCGCGGTCGCCGGCGAGCGAGGCGACCTCGCCCTCGAGGCGAGCGCGGTCGGCATCGGTCTTCGCGCGGGCATCGGCGAGCGCCTCCGAGAGGGCGGCGATCGCCTGCTCCTGCCTCGCGTGCCGCAGGGTCATCTCCTCGAGCGCCTGCGCCTGGCGCGACGCCTCGAGGCGGTCGAATCCGACCACGCCCTCGCGGCTCAAGAGGTCCGCCTGGCGGCGCTCCATCGCCTCCATCGCGCCGCGGAGCCATCGCTCCCCCGCCTCGAGGCGGGCAAAGCCCTCCGCGACCATCGCCTCGCGCTGCGCGAGCTCCTGCCAGCGCGCCCGCAGCGCCTCCAGCTCGCGGTCCTGTCCGGACTGCGCGGCGCGGAGTCGGGCGAGGTGCTGCTCGACGTCGCCGAGCAGACCCATGGCTTGCTGGGGGCAACCGAAGTCGGTCTCGGGGGCGAACGGCGCGGCGGGATGGGTGATCGGCGGCATGGTCGAAGCTCTCCTCGCGCCCGGGAACCTCGAGCGCTCGGAGGGTGCATCGACCGGGGTCGCAGGCGCCTGAAGGCAGACCGCCGAAGGCGCCGAGAATCCGCCGCCACCCCCCTCGCGAGTCGAGGAGAACCGCGACGGACCCGAACCCGCCGCCCTAGGTTCGGCGAAGGAGGGCGCCGAGGCGGAGTTCCTTCGACGACCCGCCGGAGTTCCCTACAGTCCGCCCCCATGACGCCCGCCGCCGCCGCCGATCCCGCCCGCCACACCGCGCCGAGCGCCACCGTCAAGTCGCTCCGGACCCGCCTCCGCGATCCCCGCCTCCGACCGGTCGTGGAGAAGGTCGCCGAAGGTCGCCGACTCTTGCGGGAGGACGGTCGACTCCTCTACGAGACGACCGACCTGCACGCGGTCTGCGGGCTCGCGGACCTCGTGCGGCGTCGGCTGCACGGCGACCTCGCCTTCTACAACGTCAACCGGCACATCAACTACTCGAACGTCTGCGCCCTCCGCTGCAGCTTCTGCGCCTTCCGTCGTCGCCGCGACGAGGAGGGCGCGTACGAGATGGACATCCCGCGCATCGTCGAGGAGGCGGTGAGGTCCGCCGACGCCGGCGCGACCGAGCTCCACATCGTCGGCGGGCTCCATCCCTACCTCCCGTTCGATCACTACCTCGGCATGCTGCGGGCGATCCGCGAGGCGGCGCCGCAGGTCCACCTCAAGGCGTTCACCGCGGTCGAGATCGTGCACCTCCAGCGGGTCTCGAAGCGCGGTCGCGAGGGCGAGGCGGGACTCCGCGCGGTGCTCGAGGACCTGCGGGCGGCGGGTCTCGGATCGCTCCCCGGCGGCGGCGCCGAGGTCTTCGACGACCGCGTTCACGACGCCGCGTTCAAGGGAAAGATCCGCGCCGAGCAGTGGCTCGAGGTGCACCGCGTCGCCCACGAGATCGGGCTCAACAGCAACGCGACGAT
The DNA here is from genome assembly GCA_016873275.1 of Phycisphaerae bacterium. Taxonomy (GTDB): domain Bacteria; phylum Planctomycetota; class Phycisphaerae; order Phycisphaerales; family SM1A02; genus VGXO01. The sequence continues at coordinate 11,482 of VGXO01000008.1, read as the reverse complement.
GCTCTACGGGCACGTCGAGACGCGCGAGGACCGGCTCACCCACCTCGAGGTGCTGCGCCGCGAGCAGGACCGCACGCTCGCCGGATGGGCGGCGGCGCAGGGCATCGCCCGCGACGGCGACGCGGTGGTGCTGACCGGTCCGGCGGAGCGTCATCCCCGCGCCCGCCTGCCTCATCCGGGCGCCGCGGGGCTCGACGGCGGCTACTTCCAGACGATCATCCCGCTGCCCTTCTTCCCTGACGGCAGCGACCTCGGGCACCTGCCGGGTCCGAGCGGGCTCGAGAACCTGCGGACGCTCGCGATCTGCCGGCTCATGCTCGACAACGTGCCGCACGTGAAGTCGTTCTGGATCATGCAGACGCTGCCGATGGCGCAGCTCCAGCTCGCCGCGGGCGCCGACGACCTCGACGGCACGGTGGTCTGGTACGACATCACCCACGTCGGCGGCGCCTCGACCCATCAGGAGGTGGGCGTCGATGACCTGCGCCGCGCGGCGCGGGAGGGCGGCTTCATCCCGGTCGAGCGCGACACCATCTACCGCCGCGTCGAGCGGTTCGGTCCCACCGGTCGCGACTGGCGGTCGATCGAGCCCACCGCGTCCTAGCGTCGATCAGGACGACGGAGTCGGCGATCCGGGTCGATCCGCGCGGCCGATCGCCCACGCGAGCTCGGGCATCCGCTGCAGCCGCGCGACCGCGACGACCACGACCGTTCCCACGCCGACGAGGATCAGGATCGTCGCGAGCGAGCCCCACCAGCCGTGCTCGGCGGGAAGGTGGGCGAGCAGGCGCAGCGCCGCCCACGTCGCGGCGCTCATCGCCGCGGTGACGAGGACGCTTCGAAGGATGCTGCGACGCACCTCGTGGTCGAGGATCCTCGGCGCCGCCGCGTCGGCGGGTCCGACCCGCCGCGCGATCGCCCGCATGAGCCACGCGAGCTGCACGATGGCGCAGATCGCGGTCGACCACGCGAGCCCCGCGGTGCGGAGCGGCGTCCAGATCAGCGTCACGTTGAGGAGGAGGTTCAGACCGACCAGCCCGACGGCGATCCTGACGGGAGTCATGCTGTCGCCGCGGGCGTAGAACGCCCGCACCAGGACCTGGTTGAGCGAGTACGCCCACACCGCTCCCGCGTAGCCGAGCAGGATCCACGCCGTCTCGCGGGTGTCCTCGGCGGAGAACGCCCCTCCCTGCAGGATGACCGCGGTGAGCGGCTCCGCGACCAGCATGAGCCCGGCGCTCGCGGGAAGCCCGATGAAGACGACGAGCCGCACCCCCCGCCGCAGCGTCGCGGCGAACGCGTCGGCGTCCGGCGCCTGCCGCGAGAGCGCGGGGAAGATCGCGGTCGCGACGGCGATGCCGAAGACCCCCAGCGGGAACTCGTAGAGCCGCTGCGCCCAGCAGAGCCGCGCCATCGAGCCCTCGCCGAGGGGGTAGTCGAACCCGAGGATCGTCGGTCCGATGACGCTTGGATAGCTCGCGATCAGTCCATCGAGGAGCGTGTTCAGCTGCAGGACGCCGAGCCCAAGCCCCATCGGAAGCGCGAGCCGCGCGACGCCGAGCGACTCGCGCCACGCCGCCTCGCTCCTGACGCCGGGTCCCAGCGGCACCGAGCGGCGAAGCGCGACGAGCGACCACGCGACCTGGATCACCCCGCTCACGAGGACCGCCCAGGCGACGAGTCGGATGCCCTCCTCCGGCGTCACGCGGAGCAGGACCGCCGAGATCGCCGCCGCGACCACCAGCGCATTGAGGACGATCGGCGACGCGGCGGTCGGTCCGAATCGATGATGCACCTGCAGCATCGCGCCCACCAGCGCCGTGAGGCACACCAGCGGCGCAAACGGCAGCATGATCATGAGGAGCCGAGCCCCGAGCGGCTCGAGCGCCCCCCGCGCCGCGAGGAGCGCGGTCCCGAGCTCGGCGAGCAGCACGACGCCGGCGAGCACCGCGGTCGAGCCGCCGACGACGATCCAGGCGAGCCGCTGCGCGAGCGTGGGGTCGCGGTCGCTCGCCCGCGCGTACGCCGGCAGGAACGCCGCCGAGAGCGCCCCCTCGCCGAAGAGGCGGCGGAAGAGGTTCGGCACCATGAAGCCGAAGGAGAAGGCGTCCATGACGACGCCCGCGCCGAAGACCCGGCTCAGCGCCGCATCGCGGGCGAGCCCGCCCAGCCGGCTCGCGAAGGTGAGCAGGGTGACGGTGCGGGCATGACGCTCGAAGGATCGGCTCACGTCGCGGGGTTCGGCGTCGGCGCGGAGGCGGGCGCCTCCGGAGGCTTGGCAGGCTCGGCGGGCGGCGCGGAGGGTGACGCGGGCGGCGGTGCCTCGGGCGCGACGCCCGAGGGCGCCGGCGCGACGGTCTCGCCCGGCGGCGGCGCATCGGCGGGTCGCGGACCGACGAGCGACACGTCGATCTGCGCCTTCGACATCGGCGGGTCGATCTGGTTGGCGACGATGCTGATCGTCGCCTGACGGTCGCCCTTCACGACGACCGCCATGCAGCTCGCGTCGCCGGTCCGACGCGAGGCGAGCGTCCAGCCGCGGGCGCGGAACTGGGCGAGCGTCCTCTCGAGCAGCGACCGCGCATCGTTCACGCGACCATGGAAGACGAAGCGTCCGGCGATCAGCTCGTCGCCGCGCCGCTCCAGCCCGCGGGCGAAGACCGACTCGAGTCCCGGCGGCGCCGGGATGTCGGTGTCGAGGATCACGGAGGGCTTCGCGCTGCAGGCGACGAGGAGGATCGCGAGCGATGCGGTCGCCAGCAGGAGTCGGACGATCGTCACGCAGGGCATGCTACGACCTCGCCCCGCGCGCCGCCGCGACGGCGGCGTCCGCCGCGAGGCGACCGCTCCGCATCGCGCCGTTCAGCGAGCCGTCGGCGAGGTGGTCGCCGCAGCGGAAGAGCCGCGGCGCGACCTGCGTCGGTCGCGGCGCAGCGAGGTCCTCGGGATGCTGGCGGGGCAGCGCCCGCGCGATCCGGACCACTCGCCGGAGCGACCAGTCGGAGACCCGCGAGGTCGGGAACCAACGGGCGAGCTGCGACCTCGCCCGCGCCGCGAGGTCCGGATCGCCCAGCGCGAGCGCCTCCGGATCGACCACGTTCGCGTAGAGGAGCCCGCGTCCCGACGGCGCGTAGTTCGGGGCGACCGAGGAGATGAAGCAGGCGTGGTTGATCGGACCCTCGCCGGTGCCGTCGAGGAGCAGGATCCCCCGACCCGCCTCCTCGGCGGGAAGGTCGAAGGCGAGCATGGCGGTCGACTGCCACGGTCGCGGGGAGGTCTTCTCGCCGAGCAGGCGACCGCACTCGTCCATCTCGGTGGCGACGACCACCGCGTCCGCCGGCTCCCGCCCGCCATCGGCGAGCGTCACTCCCTGCCCATCCACCGCGACCGCCCGGCTGCCGAGGCGGAAGGAGCCGGGAGGAAGGTCGGCGGCCATCTGACGGGGGATCTCCGCCATGCCGCCGGAGGGCACCGCCGCCGCGCCCGCGGCGAACATCGAGAGGCAGAACTCGAGCTGCCCGAGGTCGGTGCCGAGCGAGCGGTCGAGGAAGACGCCGCCGAAGAAGCTCCGCAGGAACGACTCGACGAACGTCGGCCGCATGCCGCGGGCGATGGTGTCGGCGACGCTTCGACCCGCCACGCGGGGGAACGCGGGGCGCCGCAGGACCGCGCGGATCGCCAGCGGCAGCACCGCCGCCGCGTCGCGCACGCCCACCACGCCCGAGAGGACCGCCCGGACCGCCGCGAGCGGTCGCCGCAGCGGATGCGGGACGAGACGGAAGGCGCGACCGTCCCACACGAGCGCGCCCGGCTCGAAGCGCCGAAGCCGCAGCCGCTCATGGTCGAGCAGGCGCCGCGCCTCCGGATAGGCGACGAGCAGGATCGCGAAGCCGCGGTCGATGAGGAAGCCATGACTTGGCTCGGTCGCGACGCGGCCGCCGACCCGAGAGTTGGCGTCGATGAGCACGGGCGAGCCACCGAGCTCCTGCACCCGCAGCGCGCAGGAGAGCCCGCTGATCCCGGCGCCCACGATCGCGATGCGCACCGCCGACTCGCTCATCCCGGCATGGTCGCGGGCGACGCGGAACTCGGCAACCGCGGGCTCCTCGCGATGAACGCGCCGCCGCAGCCTGGGCACCGTCCGAGGGCGATCCCCGCCTCCACGCCGGGCTGCGCCGCGCGGAGGTCGGCGCCGCACGCCACGCACCGGCGGTCGCCGGCATCGAGGATCGACGCCACGCGGAGCCGCGTCGCGCGGATCGCCCATGCGGCGCCGAGCGAGATGACCACGATCGCGATCGCCGCGCGGGTCATGGGATCGAGACCATCGAGGAGACCTTCCTCGCGGTCCTTCGGGGGCGTCACCCCGGCGAAGATCGCCTGCTCCGCCGCGCGGAGCAGGAGCAGCGTCGGCACCACCACGACGAGCGATCGGAGGACCGGTCGCCACGCGAGCGACGCGATCCTCCGGAGGGGAATCGCCGCCCGGACGATCCGCCACCGCGGCGGGATCGAGTCGTCGGCGAAGGTCGGCTCGGTCCAGCGGCGCCGCCGATGACCTGCCGCACGCGAGAGCGCGATCAGCCCTCCCGCCGCAGCCCCGAGGGCGGCGCCCCCCATCGCCACGACCCCCTCGTCGATGCGGATCACGGGTCCGAGCATCACGCCGAGCGGCACCGCGACGATCGCGCCAAGCGCCGCGGCGCAGGCGAAGTGCAGCCAGTTGGTCGGGACCGCCGCGGCGCCAAGCCGCGACGCCTCGCGCCTCGCCTGCTCGTCCCGCGCCGCCTTTCCTCCCATCGGTCCGAGCGACCAGAGGATCGGGATCGCCACGGCAAGCCCGCAGACGTCCGCCATCAGGTCCTGCACGTTGAAGAAGCGGCTGATCGGCAGGATCTCCTGCGTGACCTCGTCGAGCACCGCGACGACGACTCCGAGGACCGCGAGCATCCACAGCCGAGGGAACCAGCCCGTCCACCACCACGGAACCGTCATCAGCGCGAACGCGATGACGTGCAGGAACTTGTCGGCGGCGGGACCTCCACCCTCGACCTCCGGCAGGCGCAGCCTCGGCCAGTGCGTGCCCACGAGGAACGCGACGAGCGAGAGCACCGCGACGATCCGCCACGCCCGGCGGGCGATGACCTCATCCCGCGCGAGGGACGAGTCAGGCACGGGTCGCCGCCGCGTCGCCGCGGGCGCGGCGGGTCCGCTTCGGCGTCTCGACCACCACCGGCGCCGGCTCGGCGACCGCCCGCCGACGGACCCGCTCCCGCCAGTCCTCGACGATCCGGGTCGCGAGCGTGCGGTAGTCCATCGCGCCGGGGCAGGTCGGCGCGTAGTCGAGGATCGTCTGCCCGAAGCTCGGCGCCTCGGCGAGCTTGATGTTCCGCCGGACCGCCGGCAGGAACACCACCGCCTCCTCCCATGCGGCGGCGGTTCCCTTCGCGGCGGCGAAGAATCCCTTCAGCTCCTGCACGACCTCGCGCCCGTGGCTGCTCTGGCTCTCGTGCATGCAGAGGAGGATCCCCGCGACCTTGAGGGAGGGGTTCACGCCGCGACCGACGAGCGAGACCGTCTCGAGCAGCCGACCGAGACCCTGCAGGGCGAGGAAGTGCGCCTGCATCGGCACGAGGACCTCGTCGGCGAACGCGAGGGCGTTCAGCGTCAGGAGACCGAGGCTCGGCGGGCAGTCGAGCAGGATGAAGTCCCATCGCCCGACGTGCGGGCGAAGCCGGCCGCGGAGGATCGCGTGACGTTCCGCCGCTCCGGCGAGCTCGCTCTCCGCGGCGGCGAGGTCGACCGTCGCCGGCACGACGTCGAGGTTCGGTCGCGCCTTCTGGATCGTCGCGTCGAGGGTGACCGCGGGATCGATCAGCAGGTCGTAGATGGTCGGCCCGCAGGTCGCCCCGTCGATCCCGAGGTGGAGCGACAGGTGCCCCTGCGGATCGAGATCGACGAGCAGCACGCGATGTCCCGCCTCGGCGAGGGCGGCGCCGAGGTTCACCGTGGAGGTGGTCTTGCCGACCCCACCCTTCTGATTGAGGAGCGCCATGACCCGCGTGGGAAGTCGCTCGGCCTCCTGCCGGACGTCGGTCATGGGGCGAAGTATAGGGATCAGGACTCGCCGCCCGACCCACGCGGTTCGACCGGCGCGACGTCCGTGCCCGGCGCGTCGCCGCCCGGCGCCGGTCCCTCCTCCCACGCCGTCAGGTCGAGCGCGACGGTCGCCCCGTTGGGTCGCCAGGGCGGCAGCGGCGGTCCGATCGAGGAGACCTCCGTCGAGCCGTCCGCCAGCTCGAGGCGGCGGTCGATGGAGAGCCCCACCGCCGGCGATCGAAGCCCGACCAAGCTCTCGGCAAGCCAGGCCGCGGGCAGCACCACGCGGCCTCGCCAGCGATCGGGGTAGGAGCGACGCTCGACGGACGCGCCGGACGCCTCCACCTCACCCCGCTCGCGGACCCGGATCAGCGGGACCCGCGAGTCCGGACCGCCGAGTCGGATCTCGACCACGTCCTCCCTGGCATCGCTCGGGCGGAAGCACTCGAAGAACACCTCCCACTCGCGGTCGCGACGACGCACCTCCGCCGCGGCGCCGCGCGACGCGGCGGTCTCGAAGGCGACGCCCTGGACCTCCGCGAGGCTCGTCCGCGTCGAGAACGCGCCGAGGGACTGCCCGGGCGGTCGGAGCAGCGCGGGCGAGGCACCGAAGTCGAGGCGCCGCCGGTGCTCGCCGCGCGTGACGACCAGCACCCCCTCGGTCGCCGTGCCGCCGGAGGAGCGGACCGGGCGATCAACCTGCACGCGGCGCAGGCTGCGCGGCGGGATCGTCACCGCGACCGGAATCGGATCTCCCTCAAGCCAGCGGCAGCGGAGGACCGCCTCGTCGAGTCGAGGGTTCGCGACCGCGAAGGACACGCGGTCGGCGAGCGCCGACTCGATCCACATGGTCAACTCGTCCTCGGTCCGGAGCCACGCGAGCGACGCCTGCATCGCCGACTCGTCGTCCCGCTCCGGATCGAGCATGATCCCGAGCAGCATGCGGGTCCTCGTCGGGGAGGCGAGCCATGCCGCGACCTCGCGCCTCGGCTCGTCGGAGTCGAGGTCGGCGACGGTGACGGTGAGGCGCTCGCGGATCTCCTCGGCGACGCCGGGGCTGCGGCGCTCGACGCGGGCGATCGCGGCGCGCCAGAGCTCCGCGAGGTGCCGGGCGGCAAGCCGTCCCGCCTCGTCGCCGCCCGGCGGCGGCGGCTCGATCCCGAGCCGATCGGCAAGCACCGCCCAGCGCCACCACTCGAGCGGCTGCCGTTCATCCGGACGCGCCTCGGCGGAACTGCTCGCGACCTGCTGGCGAGGGCGGACGAAGGTCGGCGCAGGGTCGAGCCACCGTGGCGAGACGGTTCCTCCGCCGAGCCGCAGGCGTCCGCGGTAGCCCTCCGGCATCGGCACGAGGAGCCATGCACCCGTCGCATCGCCGGTCGGAGGCGGCTCGCTCGAGAGCGTCGTGCGCTGGCCGGAGGCGCTCCACGCGCGGGGCGCGGGCGGCTCGTCCGCGCGAGTCCAGCCGACCACCCCCTCGACGACCCGACCATCGTCGAGCCGTGCCCCGACCGTGCGCGGCGCCTCCTCCGCCGGATCCCAAGAGACCGGGAACACCACGACGCCCCCCGCGACCGCGACCGGAGACTCCTCGAGCGGGCGCACCACCGGCGGCGCCGCGACCGCTGCGATCGACACGACCGGAACCACCCACGCGAGGAGTCCGCCAAACCCGAGGGCACGACGCGGCACCCGCTGGCTCCTGGTCGATGACCGGAGGTCGCGCCACCAAGGCGTCGCGCAGGCAGTCGGTGGCGATCGACGGGGCGTTGGGGAGCAGGAGGACACGGGACGCTCGGACCGCGGAAGACCCGCCGATCCGCCGCCCCGCGGGCGACGGTCGAAGGGAGGTCGAGATGGTACGAGCGTTCCCGGACGAGTTGGTCTTCGCGTTCAACGACCCCTGCGCACGGAGCGTCGAGATCCACGGTCACGGCCCCGACGGGGTGCCCCGGGTCTGGGCGATGCGCCGCGGTCAGGACGGCTCCTGGCACGCCCGCGTCCGCCTCGAACTTCCGTGGTTCGACTTCCGCTACCTCGTCGATGGTCGCTTCTGGGCGCTCGACGCGGGCGTCCGCACGGTCATCTCCGAGCTCGGGGGAGCCTGCTGCAGCCGCCTTGACCTCGCGGCGGGCTGATCGTCACGGCGCCCCGGCGGCACCGAGCAGGAGCGCCGCCAGCCGGCGGCGGCGGTACTCCTCGTCCACCATGAAGAGGGGTCCGCGCTCCGCGGACTCGCGCGGTCCCACGACGAAGACCGCCGCCGGGACCCCGTAGCCGAACCGCGGCTCCTCCCCCTCGGGCTCGAGGGTCCGCAGCGGCGCTGGGATCCACGCCCGCTCGCCGACCCGGAGGTCGAGCGCCGCATCGATCGGCTTCGCCGTCCCCGGTGATCCATCGACCTCGGCCCGCAGGTCGATCGGACCGGTCGGCGGCGCCGCGGCGTCGGCGAGCGATGCGCGGGCGCTGCCGATGCGGAAGACCGCGGAGGGCGGCACCGCCACCGCGACGCCCCGCTTGGTCGGCACGTAGACCGAGGAGGGGAAGACGATCGACAAGCCGCCCTGCACCCGCATGAACTGGTCCGGATCCTGCGGATCGACGTAGAGGCGATCGAAGGAGCGACCGTAGCCGAGCTCCGGAGGCAGCCGACGGAGGCTGGTGCCCAGCACGTTCCGATCGGCGAGCCCCTGATCCACCGGGCGGCGCATGTCGACGAGCTCGGGACTCGCCGCCGCGACCTGTCGAGGCGAGGCGTGGGTCGACGCGGTCGCGCCGAGGACGATGAGCACGGACGCGGCGAGCGCACGGTGGGGACGGAGCCGGTTCACCCACCGTCCATCGACCGCGCGACGCCGGTCGGTCCAGACTCCTTCCGCGCGAAGTCGAGGAGCGTCGCGCCCGCGGCGGGAATGCGCCGCACTCCCGATCCGAGGTCGAGCTCGATCCACTCGACGGGGTCGATCGACACGACGCGCCCCGCGAGCTCCTCATCGCCGACCTGCCATCGGCTGAGCCGCCCGCGGAGCCAATCCCGCGAGCGCCACGCCTCCCGCACGAGGGCGAAGGGCGCCAGCATCCATCGGTCGATCGCCGCGAGGAGCGCCGCGGCGACCCTCTCCCGCGGGGCGCTCCTCGGCGCCGCGTCCTCGATCGCGAGGCTCGTCGCGGTCGGGGCGAGGTCCTCGTCGAACCGCTGCTGCCGAACGTTGATCCCGACGCCGACGAGCGCCCGCCGGTCGTCCCGCACGATCAGGATGCCCCCGATCTTCCGCTCGCCGACCATCAGGTCGTTGGGGAACTTGAGCCGCGCGACGCCGACGCCGAGCCATCCATCGAGCGCCTCCGCCGCCGCGACGGCGGCGCGGATGGAGACCTCCCGCGGATCCCCCGGCGGCGCGACCGCGGTGCAGGCGACCCCCCCGCCGTCGTCGATCCATCGCCGCCCCAGCCGACCTCGACCTTGGGTCTGCCGAAGCGCGAGGAGGAAGGTGCCGACCGGTCGATCCGCGGCGGCGTCCATCGTCGAGCCGACCTCCGCGAGCACCTCGACCGCGCGGAGCCAGGACGCGCGCGACGCCGCGCTCGAGATCGCCGCGCGGAATGACTCGAGCGACTCCGCCGGCTCCCGGGTCACGCCGAGGTCTCGAGGTCGAGCCCGAAGTCGATCGAGGTCGCGTCCTTGGTGAGGGCGCCGCAGGCGACCCGCTCGACGCCGGTCGCGGCGACCTCGGCGACGGACTCGAGGGTGACTCCGCCCGACGCCTCGAGCGGCAGCCCCGGTCGCGCCGCGTCGCGGCGGCGCACCGCCTCGCGGAGGAGGTCGAGGTTCATGTTGTCGAGGAGGACGAGGTCCACGGCGCCCGGCGGAAGCTCGAGGATCCGATCGAGCTGCGCGAGCGAGTCCACCTCCACCTCGACGAACCGGACCGCCCGCTCGCGCCTCGCCTTCGCCGCCGCCTGCTCGATCCGCGCCGCGAATCCCGCGGGATCAAGCGCCGCGAGATGGTTGTCCTTCACGAGCATCGCGTCGGAGAGGTCGAGCCGATGCAGGCTCCCGCCGCCGCAGCGAACCGCGTACTTCTCGGCATGCCGAAGCCCTGGCGTGGTCTTGCGGGTGTCGCAGACGACTGCCTTGGTGCCCGCGGTCGCCTCCACGAACCGCGCCGCGTGGGTCGCCACGCCGCTCAGGCGCCCGAGGATGTTCAGCATGGTCCGCTCGAGCGGGAGGATCGCCCGGAGCGGGCCCTCCAGCTCGAGCACCGTCCGTCCGGCGACGAACCGCTCGCCGTCGACCGCGGTCGCGCGGAAGCGCGTGGCGCCTCCCCGCTTGCGGAGGATCACCTCGAGGAGCGGCAGTCCCGCCAGCACCCCCGGCTCGCGGGCGGCGATGCCTCCCTTGCCGACCGCGCGGGCGTCGACGAGGAGCTCCGTCGTCACGTCGCCGCGCCCGAGATCCTCGTCGATCGCGAGGTCGAGCATCCGGGCGACGAGCGGCGAGCCGAGCAGCCGCTTCGCGAGCTCGGGCAGGTCGAGGCGGTCGAGGTCCGACACTCCCATTCCCGCACGGTAGCGGAGGAGGACGAAGAGGAGGAGCCAGATCGCCGACCGGGCGCCCCTCCACCGAAGGAGCCCCGCGACGAGCATCGCTGCTGGACGATCTCACCTCTCCCGAGAGGAGCACCGCGACGAGCGGGAGATCAGAGGACTCGTTCGAGTCCGATCTGGACCGCGGGCATCCTGCCCGCATCGGGTCCGCCACGAACCTCGACGGCGCGGGCGGGACGCCCGCGGTCCACTCCCGGAATCAGAGGACTCGTTCGAGTCCGATCTGGACCGCGGGCATCCTGCCCGCATCGGGTCCGCCACGAACCTCGACGGCGCGGGCGGGACGCCCGCGGTCCACTCCCGGAATCAGAGGACTCGTTCGAGTCCGATCTGGACCGCGGAGCACGCGGAGATCGTCTCTACCTCTCCCGCAAGTCGCACCCGTCCGCGCGACGCTCGCCGGGTACCTTGCGGCGATGAGCACGATCTTCTCTCGGATCATCGCGGGCGAGATCCCATGCCACCGGCTCCACGAGGACGAGCACGTCCTCGCCTTCCTCGACATCGCCCCGCTCAGCCCGGGGCACGCCCTCGTGATCCCGAAGGAGGCGAAGGCGCATCTTCACCAGCTCTCCGACGCAAGCGCCGCGGCGCTCGGTCGGGTGCTTCCCCGCATCTGCCGGGCGATCCTCGCGGAGACCGGCGCCACCGCCTACAACGTGCTGCAGAACAACGGCGCCTCGGCGCATCAGGCGGTGATGCACGTCCACTTCCACGTCATCCCGAAGTACTCCGACGGGCGCGGACTGGGAATCGTCTGGAACGCCGGTCGCGA
>VGXO01000007.1 GCA_016873275.1 Phycisphaerae bacterium | reverse complement strand
CGATCCACGACGAACGACGCAGACCACACGAATCGAGACGTCGCCACGACCCCTTCGTCGTGCTGCCAACCACCCCCACCGGACTTCGAGCTGCGCTCGAAGCCCGACTCCCCCGCGAGCCGAGCTCGCGGGAGAGTGCCCGAACCCGCCGTGCCTCTCCCGCGAGGAGCGCAGCGACGAGTGGGAGAGCCGCCGCCACGCCTCTCCCGCGAGGAGCGCAGCGACGAGTGGGAGAGGCCGACTCGCGGACGCAGTCCGCGAGGCGGGTGAGGGTGGTGCGCCGCGCGACGAACGTCGGCGGGCACACGAATCGAGACGTCGCCACGACCCCTTCGTCGTGCTGCCAACCACCCCCACCGGACTTCGAGCTGCGCTCGAAGCCCGACTCCCCCGCGAGCCGAGCTCGCGGGAGAGTGCCCGAACCCGCCACGCCTCTCCCGCGAGGAGCGCAGCGACGAGCGGGAGAGGCCGACTCGCGGACACAGTCCGCGAGGCGGGTGAGGGTGGTGCGATCCACGACGAACGACGCAGACCACACGAATCGAGACGTCGCCACGACCCCTTCGTCGTGCTGCCAACCACCCCCACCGGACTTCGAGCTGCGCTCGAAGCCCGACTCCCCCGCGAGCCGAGCTCGCGGGAGAGTGCCCGAACCCGCCACGCCTATCCCGCGAGGCGCGCAGCGACGAGCGGGAGAGGCCGACTCGCGGACGCAGTCCGCGAGGCGGGTGAGGGTGGTGCGATCCTCGACGAACGTCGCGGCGGCACCGCCTCGATCGAGTTCGCCTCGATTGAGGTCGTCGCCCCGCCCCGCTCGGCGAACTCCGGATCGCCTCAGGCGAACTCGGCCCTACGCCGCGCACGGACCTCCGCCCCGCCCGCGCGACCACGAGGCGCCCTTCCGTGAGGTCGCCCCTGCGAGGACACTGCCATGGTGAAGACGATCGCCCGACTCACGACGACGAGCCTCCTGCTCGCGGCCGCCGCGTCCCCAGCGTTCGGTCACGGGACGCTCTCCAGCCCGCCGAGCCGGGTGTATCGAGCATGGTCGGGCGGGTGCATGAACAACCCCGATCCTTTCCTGCAGGGGATCATCAACCACGAGATCAACGCCTGCTGGAACTGGAACGAGCTCGTCAACTTCGCACCGGCGGACGAGTTCGACCAGTTCGACGTCCCCTTCGAGCAGATCGTTCCCGACGGCAGGCTCGCGAGCGCGAACAACCCGCGCTTCGCGGCGTTCGACGCCGTCAGCGACCTCTGGCCGACGACGCCGGTGGCGGCTGGTCCGCTCGAGGTGACCATCCACGCCTCGACCCCCCACAACCCCCTGAAGATGTACGCGTTCCTCACCACGCCCGATCACCAGTGGGGGCATGAGCCGCTGAACTGGGCGGAGATGCAGCCGATCCCGGTCGGTCCGGTCACGCTCACGGGCAACGAGTACAGGTTCACGGTGACGCTCCCGCCCCGCGCCGGCCGGCACTCGCTCTACGTGATCTGGCAGCGCATCGATCCCGCCGGCGAGGGCTTCTACATGCTCGCCGACGTCGACTTCGGCGACTGCAGCAGCACCTGCGAGTGCGCGAGCGACCTCGACCGCAACGGTCGGGTCGACGGAGGCGACCTGGGGATGCTGCTGATGGCGTGGGGCGGGGCGGGCGGCGACCTCACCGACGACGGGATGACCGACGCGTCCGACCTCTCGGTGCTCCTCGGCGAGTGGGGGACGTGCGGTCCGGACTGCGACGGCGACGGCGACTCCGACTACGACGAGATCGAGGCGGGCGCCGCGGACTGCAACCTCGACGGCATCCCCGACGACTGCCAGGCGCAGGTCGACTGCGACGGCGACGGTCGGTGGGACGTCTGCGCGATCCGGGAGGGTCTCGCGAGCGACTGCGACCTCGACCTCGTTCCAGACTCCTGCGAGATCGCCGCGGACCCCACGCTCGACGGGGACAAGAACGGCATCCTCGACGAGTGCCAGCTCGACGGCTTCACCTTCGTCTGGCAGGTGACGAGCAACTGGGGCAGCGGCTTCGTCGCGAACCTGACGATCCACAACGACACCGGTCAGTGCCTGAGCGGGTGGGAGGTCCTCTTCTCCGCGCCCACCTTCACCATCGACTCCGTCTGGAACGGCGTTCGGGTGCCGCGCGGGGACGGGGTGATCCGGATCGTCAACGAGACCTGGAACGGGAACGTCTGCAGCGGGCAGAGCTTCACGATCGGGATGCAGGCGACCGGCACGCCGTCGCTGCCGGTCGACCTGCTCGTGAACGACAGCCCGGCCGCGCCGGCGCCCTGAGCCTGATCGCCGCTCGTCGTGCTCCGGAACTCCTCCCTGACGGAGCGAAGCGACGTCGGGGAGGTGCCGAGCGAACGAAGTTCGCGAGGCGGAGGGGACGTCCGATGAACGGGGTGCTCGCCTCGCGCAGCGCTCGCGCCCGCGACCAGTCGAGGTCGGTCCCCTCCGCCGCCTCGCTGCGCTCGGCGGCACCTCCCCACGGCGATGCCGTGGGAGGAGTTCCGAAGCGCTCCGCGTCGAGATCGCCCGCTCAGCCCACCAGCATCGCCGCGGCGGCGATCACGCTCCGCTGCTCGGTCGGATCGATCAGCCAGAGCCAGTCGTCGAAGAGGAACTCGAGCCGCGCGGCGAGGAGGGCGATGCGGCCCATCACCGTGAAGCCGAACGCGGCGCCGAAGGTAATCATCAGGTACCAGATGCCGACCCGCGCGACCTTCCCCACCGTGCCCTTGTGCTCGAGCGAGAAGAAGAAGTAGGTGAGGCAGGCGAGGATGCCGACGATGAGGAGCACGTTCTCGAGGCTCTTCCAGAAGCTCGACAGGTAGTCGACGCCGCCGCCGGCGCCCTCGACCGGCACCACCAGCGGTCGGATGCTCTGCGAGACCTGGCTGAGGAAGTCGCCCTCGATGTAGCCGACCATGCGGAGACCCGCCGTGGTGCCGACGATGAAGGCGAGCGGCCAGAGGCTGATCCATCCGCCGACCGGCATGAGCCGCCAGACCAGCATGATGCCCAGCGCGAGCGGCACGAGGTACGCCCACTCGATGCCCTGCACCTCGAGTCCCGGCAGGAAGAAGGTCCGAGTGACGCCCGGCAGCAGCTTGCCGAGCAGGTTCGGGACGATGATGTCCCAGAAGCCGACCACCATCCAGTAGCCCGCGCTGACGCCGACCACCACCGCCTCCGAGAAGCGGTAGAACGGATTGTCGCGGTAGAGGAAGGAGAAGATCGCCAGCGTGAAGAGCGCCGCGATCCACGTGCCGATGGTGCGGGGCCAGCTCATCACGATCCGCGTCTGCGCCGGATCCTCCGCCACGGCGGCGAAGTACTCCCGCGGCTTCACCTGGTTGATCTCGGTCCAGGAGATCACGCCGCCGATCTGCTCGGGCGTCGCGAAGCGGGCGACCTCCGGCGAGTCGAGGGGAAGCCACTTCGTCTGCGGCGTCTCGGTGGGATCCGCGCCGATCGGCGGCGGCACCGTCACCTGCACGAACGACTCCTTCTCCTCCTCGACGTAGACCTTGCCCATGCCGACGCCGCTCGACGCCCGCCATGCGAGCGCGCCGGCGAAGGCGAGGAGCACCACGGTCCAGGCGATGGTCCTTCCGCTCATCGGGCACCTCCGAACCAGCGACCGAGGAAGAAGATCGCGTTCCCCGCGAGGATGAGCCCCACCATCAGGAGGTGGGCGACGAGCTGCGGTCCCATGCGGCGCTGCCCCTCGAGGTACTTGCCGGGGATCGGCTCCTCCGCGACGTCGATGAGCCGGGCCTTCACCTCAGGCGGGAGCGACGCCGCCTCGGCGGTGGTGGTGAACTCCGCCGCGGCGCCCGGCGTCGCGGCGAGCGTCTGCCCGAGCGCCGAGGCCTCCGCCGCCGCCATGCCGCCCTGCTCGAGCACGGTCGCGAGGCGACGCCCGCGGATCCACTCGTTCACGAGCGACTCGTACTCCGCGGCGCCCTTGATCGCCCCAAGGAGCCCCGCGAGCTGCTTCGGGATGTAGGGATACATGAGGGGCGCCTGCACCCCGGTGCAGCCGACCACCGTCTTGATGCCGAAGGGCGTCGAGGCGTAGAGCACCCACTCCTTGCTGCCGGGGTAGCCCGCGCTCACGTTCGCGAGGAGGTCCATGTCCTGGACGCTGCGGACCTCCCGCATCATCGGGATCTGGTCGACCGGAGTGCCCCGCGAGTCGGTGGTGAAGTACTGCTTGAAGTCCGTGACGATGACCTTGATCACCGCCTCGTTCCCCGCCTTGAAGCCGAGGTCGACGTAGTCCTCGCCGTAGACGAGGTGCGGGTAGTCCGCCTTGATCACCTTCGCGATGTTCTGCTGGACCATGCGCGGGCCCACCGGCCAGAGCGCCATGAAGTACATCTTGATCCCGCGCTCGGCGCAGTGCCGCACCAAGGCGGTCGCCATCGGTCCGAGCTCGCCCTCGCTCGCGGGGTCGTAGTCGAGGGAGAGGAGGACGCGGTCCTCGGGTCCCAGCGCCTCCACCGCGTCGAACACCGCCTGCGCAAGCGGCGTCGGCGTCTCCGGCAGGGTGCGACCGGTGATCCCGATCACGAGGATCGGCACCGCCACGGCGAGCCCCATCATCAGGAAGATCCAGCGGCGATCGAGGTTCTGCAGCAGCTTCAGCATCGCTCAGTCTCCCGATCCGAGGTAGGAGCGGTCGATCCCGAGGAGGATCTTCAGGCTCGTCGAGGCGATGCCGAGGGCGATGCCGATGATGATCGCCCGGGTGCCCGCGGTGTTGAAGACCTGCATCACGTAGACGGAGAGGTTCTCGAGGCGGAGCCCCGCGAACATCGAGTCCTCGGGGATCCAGCCGGTCAGCACGACGCCCGCGAAGGTCCGGCCGAGCAGGATGATGAACGCCGTGACGAGGAGCAGCGTCGCCTCGATGTTCTTCGCGCGGAACGCCCGGAACGCCGCGGACGCGACGTAGAAGGCGAGCAGCGCGAACATCGTCGAGGTGAGCGGCTTGAAGGCGTACTCGTAGAGCCACCAGAAGGGACTGCCCACGCCCTGCGTCTCGCCGCTGTAGGCGACGTCGGGGTACATGGGGTTCGGGTGCACCCCGACCTTGAAGAGCCCGACCCAGAGCGTCACGAAGAAGCCGATCAGGATCACCGCGGAGTAGCCCCAGCCCGCCGGGCGGTCGGAGAGCCTCCGCAGGTGGATCTTGAGCAGGTTGCCTCCGCCGAGGATGAAGGCGACGCTCGCGAGGATGCTGAACCAGGTCGCGACCGTCTCGCCCCATGCCCGCGTGGCGGGGATGAACGCGGACGCGACCAGGGCGAGCCCGGCGATGGTGGTGATCCACAACGCGACGAGGCGCTTCATGGCGTGGACTCAGCTCCCGAGAATGACGTTCTTGAGGAAGGCGACCGCGGACCCCACCGCCTCGCTGCCGGTGAGGGCGGCGACGGTGGCGAGCAGGCAGCCGACGATGAGCACCGCTCCCACGAGGAGCTTGCCCATGTCCTGACCCTTGAGGCTGCCGAGCTGGTCGGACTCGCCGGAGAGGTAGGCGCTGGCGGCGAAGAACTCCTCGCCGATCAGGGTGTAGTCGCAGGCGGCGACGAAGAAGGGAAGCTGGCTCGGCGCCGCGGTGCCGGCGATCTGGATCGCCCCGATCGAGTTGCCGGTCTCCGCGAGGATGAGGCTCTCCGCGAAGAACATGCCCATGTAGAAGCACGCCGCCGGCTTCTCGCGAACCATCAGGCCGCTCACGTACGCCACGAAGCCGAACTGCTCGTCGGTGACGTAGTAGATGAGGTCGGGGTTGTAGTTGTCGCTCCGTCCCGCCGCGAGGTAGGACGCCTGCACGGTCTCCCGCGCCGCGGTCATGACCAGCGAGCGGCTCGTCGGCACCTCGACCTTCGCGTCGTACTCCGCGGCGATCTTCGAGACGCGCCCGAGGATGGTGATCCCCGCGACGGTCTGCAGCTCGTCCATGTCCTGGATGCCGTTGATGTAGAGGATCGAGCGACCCATCTCGGTCGCGCGACCGACCGCCTCCTCGACCGCGGAGAGCCCGGCGATCTGGCGGATCTTGAGCGGGCGCCCGCCGCGGGCGAGCAGGATGAACGCGAGGACGGTGCCGCAGAGGAGGACGAGGATGAGCAGCAGCGGCAGGCGCTTGCCCTCGATCGCGCTCGCCGCCGCGACGACCTCGAGCTCGATCGGGACGAGCGTGCTCTTCTCGCCCTGCTTGTCGAACGCCTGCACGGCGAGGAGGTACGGCTCGCCATCGAGGAGCTTGTCCACGTCGAAGGATCGCGCGTCCGGATCGGCGACGCCGGCGAGCGTCCAGCGGGTCGTGCCCGCCGCCTGGCTCGGCTGCCACGCGGCGGCGGCGGACGCGGCGGCGAGGTCGGCGGCGGCGGCCGCTCGTCGGGACGCATCCTCCGTCGCGATGCCCTCGGCGACGAGCGCGTCGAAGGTCGCCCTCCTCGCCTCGCTCCCCGCCGCCGTCGCGGCGGCGACGCGGGCGTCACGGTCGGTGCGGGCGACCTCCGCGTCGAGCAGGCTCCGGAAGACGTAGTAGCCCGCGCGGTCGGGATCCTCGGCGTCCTTCCAGGTCAGCCGCAGGGCCTTCCCCGCGTCGAAGGGGCGATCCTCCGCCACGACGTCGGTGGGCGTGGGAGGCGCCGCGCCCGCGGCGAGCGAGAGCGCCGCGGCAAGCACCGCGCCGGCGAACCTCTCGGGAAGCCACCGAGGAACGCTCGCACGATGGGAGACGAGGGCGGAGGCGAGATGGGAGGCGGCTGGTCGCGTCATGCTGGGTTCCTCGCCCGTGCGTCCCGACCGCGGCTCCACGACTCGTCGCGGCTCATCCCTCGATCAGCTCCACGTTCGCCCGCGGGACGACGACCGTCTCGCCGTCGGCGAGGGTCACCCGCAGCACCCGCGACTTCGACCCGGACCCGAGCACCTGCGGCTCCGCGGGAAGGTCCTTCACCGTGCCGATCACCCCGAAGTGCGGGTCGCGGATGATCCGCACCACCGTGCCCGGCTCGAGCGAGCCGTCGGAGGAGAGCGGCGCCAGCCCGCTCGACTCGCCGCTCGCGAGGGGCACCACGATCTCCGGCCGCATCACGCCCGCGCGGATCTGGGTGGCGCCGTTCACGCTCGCGGCGCGACCCCTGCGCGAGGCGAGCAGCTCGAAGGTGCGGTGCGCCATCGCGATCTCGCCGAAGCCCTCGGTGACGATCACGGTGAGCCCGATCTGCTCGGAACCAGTGATCGCGACGCCGAGGTCGTAGCCGAGGAGCTCCTTCAGGTCGCTGTCGTCGATCCCGCCGGAGACGACCGCCGCGGCGCGAACCTCCCGCGCCCGCCGCAGCGCCGCCGCGGTGACGCGGGCGCCGCCGACGACGACGCAGCCCTTGTGCTGCGGTCCGATCAGGTCCTCGTGCAGCTCCTCCGCGGGATCCTTGCACGCCATCGCGATCGGACCGCTCGTCTCGCCGCCGATCCCGAAGATCCCCTGGACGAGCGACGCCTCCGCCTCGACCACGCAGCCCTCGCCGGGGACGACCTCGGCGACGACGCCGTCGATGTACGCCCGCACGCGGACGGGGATGGGCTCGCCGCGGATCAGGACCTGTCCGGTCGTCGAGGAGATCGTCTCGAGCGTGCCCGCCGCGGGCGAGCGGCACTCCGCGCGGAACATCCCGAAGATGCCCTTGCTGCGGCCGATCACCTCGTCGGCGGCGACCCTCTCGCCCTGCTTCTTGAGGAGGAGCGTCGGCACCTCCGCGGGCGTGCAGGCGAGCTTCGACGCGACGTTGAAGGGCGTGACGTCGCCCTCCATGAACGTCTCCGCCACCACGCGGTCGCGCTCGACGCGGTCGCCCTTCGAGACGAGGACCTTGCCCGCGATCGGAAGAAGGCGCCGCGAGCGGAAGGTGATCCGCGGGGCGACCTTCAGTCCGGGGGTGTACGCCTTCGCCATCGGGTGCTTCTGGGGGGAAGGGGAGAGAGGGGGGCGGAGAGGGGAGGGAGGAGGGCGGGATCGTTCGCGCCGCCGCAGTCGCGGCTCACGCAGGATACAGGTCCATCGCCGCGTACCACCGGCGAAGGTCGGTCCGCCGCGCCGCGAGGCCGTCCGACAGCGAGAGCGGTCGACCACGGGCGTCGAGGATCAGCCCGACCGTGCCGCCCTTCACCGTGCGGGCGAGCGCCTTGCCCGGTCCCGCGCCGAGGTCGATGCCACGCTCGGGCTGGACCTCGACGTTCGCGGTCTGCCCGGGCGGGAGGTCGAATCGGCGCAGCTCGCCGAACGCCATCTCTCCCTTCTCCGAGATCCGGGTGCCGGAGATCGCGTAGCGGAAGCACGGCTTCCCCGCCTTGCCCTCGCCCTTCGCGGCGACGCACGCCCCGAGCATGATGAGGCAGTCGCGCTCGAAGACCTCCATCGCCGCCTCGCGGTGCACGCCGGCGAGGACGCCGAGGTGCGGCATCATGAAGATCGAGTCCTTGGCGAGGGCGGTGAAGCCCTCCGGCTCGAAGGAGTCGACGAGCATCAGGGCGGTCTGGCTCATGCGGGGCGCGTGGCTCAGCACGCCGCCCGAGGCGACGAGGAGGTCGAGCCGCATGCTGTCGACGAGGCTCTGCCCGCTCGCCTGCTGGCTGAAGACGTCGCCGACGGTCCGCTGCTGCTGCACGCCCTTCAGCGTCGTCGCGAACTCCTTGTGCTGCTGGTAGGCGAGCCGCAGCGCCTCCCGCGCGACCGCCTGCTCGAAGATCAGCGCCTCGAGCGTCTGCGGGATCGTCGTCGGGCGGATCATCTTGTTCTTGACGCGGTTGCGGAGCTCCCGCTCGTCCATGTCGAGGTGGACCCACCGCAGGATGCGCTCCATGCCCGCCTCGGCGCAGACGTTCGAGATCGAGTAGCTCATCCCGAGGTTCGCGCTGACGGTGCGGTTGAAGACGCCGTCGAAGACGCTGAAGACGTCGGTGGTCGCGCCGCCGATGTCGACGCCGACCGCGTTGATCCCCTGCCCCTTCGCGATCGCCTGCAGGATGTCGCCGACGGCGCCGGGCGTCGGCATGATCGGGGCGTCGGTCCAGCTCATCAGCTTGTCGTAGCCCGGCGCGTGCGCCATCACGTGCTCGAGGAACACGTCATGGATGCGGTCGCGGGCGGGTCCGAGGTTCTCCTGCTCCATCGTGGGGCGGAGGTTGTCGACGACGGAGAGGTCGAAGCCGGGTCCGCCGAAGACCTGCCGCACCGCGTCGCGGGCGTCCTTGTTGCCCGCGAAGATGATCGGCAGGCGGTACTCGCCGCCGAAGCGGGGTCGCGGGCGGGCGGGGGCGATCAGCTCGGCGAGCTGCACGACCTGCGTGGTGTTGCCGCCATCGGTGCCGCCCGAGACGAGGACCATGTCCGGGCGCAGCTCGCGGATCCGCTGGATCTGCTCGTGCGGGCGCCGCTTGTCGTTCGAGGCGATCGTGTCCATCACGATGGCGCCCGCGCCGAGCGCCGCCCGCTTCGCGCTCTCGGCGGTCATCTGCTTCACGACGCCCGCGACCATCATCTGCAGGCCGCCGCCCGCGGAGCTCGTCGAGATGTAGACGTCGCAGCCGTCGGGATCGTCCGGACGCGTGCGGCGGATGATGGTGCCGTCCTCGGCGACGAGGCGGCGCCCGGAGAGCTCCGCGATCTCGGAGACCGAGTTCGTCACGCCGACGGTGACGTCCGCGAAGGGCTCCTCGACGGTGGTCGGCGCCTCGCCGCGGTAGGTCTGGCGGAAGCCCTCGGGCGTCCGCTCGATCATGATCGCCTTGGTCGTGGTCGAGCCGCAGTCGGTCGCGAGGATCACCGAGATGCGCGACGGATCGATCGTCCGTCGGGGCGCACCATGAGGCTTCGTGGCGTGGGCATCGGACATCGGCTCGCTCCGTCGGCGCCCGCGGGTCCCGGCGGGCGGCTCAGGATACGGGAGGAGCGCGGGAAATCGGCGCGTCGAGCTGGTGTTGCTGGTCTCGCGCGCCGGACCGGTCGGCGCGGGCGACCGCTTCTCCGCTCGGGGGCGCGCCGCCTTCCGACGCGGATCGCTCCTGCTCGAGCTCCTCGATCCGACGGGCGAGGAACTCGATGGCACCCCGCCGCTCGAGGAACGCCGCGAAGGAGTCCCAATGCCGCTGGCTGACGAGGACCGACGCCATCGGCTGGAAGAAGTGCATCGCCTGGCTTCCGAGGAAGTTCATCGGGCGGCTGCACTCGAGCGCGAGGAGCGCGGGCGCCGTCATTCCCCGCCGGACGACCTCGCGGCAGAGCCGATCGACGATCGGGCGCTCCTCCTCGGTCGGCTCCGCCGGTCCCGGCGGATCGACCGCGAACGCCCGACCGAGGATCTCCCGCAGGCGCCTCACGCCGACGCTCCCGCTCGATCGGGAACGGACCGGGATGCGGACGCCGCGGGAGCGGAGGAGCTCGGGCGATCAGGCGTGCCCGCGCGATCGACCGCACCCGCGCGGCGGTCGCGGATCTCGAGGTGCCCGCCGAAGGCTCTCGCCAGATCGATCAACCGATCGACCCAGCCCGAATCGCGGCGATCTGCAAGCAGCGTGATTCCCCGCCGCCGCCAGGCTCGGGGACTCGACCAGCCGATCCAGCCGCCCCGCTCATCGACGACGAGGAGGTTCGCCTCCGACCAGCGGATCCGACGGGTGAACAAGGTGCCACGGGCGACGACGCCCTCGGGACCAACCCCGAAGCGGGTCGGGCACAGGAACCCGTGAAGGGATGCCAGCACCACGAGACCGGCGAGCGCGCCCCACGACGGGTCTCCGCCGACGATCGCCGCCAAGACCGCGAGGGCGATCGCGCCGGCGATCGCCAAGGCGCCCGCGAGCGGACGCTCGCGGATCGGCCAAGCCGACCAGTCGGACCCAACGCCAACGCCGCCGGACGCAGCACCGATCCCTCCCGCCGCGCCGGACGCGGCGTCGTCGGATGCCGAACTCGCCTCTGCCTCCATGCCCGCAGCGTAGCGAGGCACCGACTCATGCCCCAACAAGTCCCGAGCGCTTGCCCGGTCCTCCTCGCTCACGGCCCGATGGGGTTCAACACTCGGAAGCGACGACCGGTTCATCCATGTCTCGTCGATCGGAGCCGGAAATGAAAACCGGTCGGCCCAGGAAGGGCCGACCGGTTGAGCCGTCGAAGCTCCGCGGAAGCGGAGCGATCGTCGGGTGGATGACGCGTCAGGACGCGATCAGAAGGTCAGCTGGAGCTGAGTGCGGATCGCGTACTGGTTGCTCACGTTCGCGGCCTGGAAGCCGGTCGTGGTGAAGTTGCCGAACGTCGAGCCGAGGTCGTTGAACGACCAGCCGAAGTCAGCCGTGAGCTTCACGTTGGCGCTGAAGAAGTAGTTCACGCCGACGGTGGCCAGGCTGAGGTAGGTGCTCTCGGTGCCGTAGATGGCGCCCGGGGTGGTGACCGAGTTGCCGTTGGCGTAGGAGTACCGACCGAACACCTCGAAGTCGTCGGAGAGGAAGTACCCCGCCTGCACCATCGCGCCCCACGGGTTGGCGGTGCCGCCACCGTTGACGTTCTCGTTCTCCCAGATGAACGCCGCGAAGAGCGACGCGCCACCGAAGTTCACGGTGACGTCCGCGGTCGCGCCGCCCACGCCGACGCCGTCCGCGCCCTGGGCGACGTCGTTGTAGACCTGGTAGAAGCCGGCGAGGCCGACCATGGCGCCGCTCTCGGTGCCGGGACGGCTGTTGAAGTTGTCGAAGTCGGCCCAGTTGCCGCCGAGCTTGAACTCGCCGCGACCCGCGAAGGAGTAGCGCGTCGGGTTCGAGAGCCAGGAGGTGTCGTACGAGCCAAGCCCGTTCTGCTGCACCGGGGTGCTGATGCCGTTGGTGTACGCCAAGGCGAGCCGGAACGCGTCGGCCGAGTAGCCGATCTGCAGACCGGTCGAGTAGCCCTGGTAGAAGTAGTAGCTCAGGATCGAGCGGTCGACCGCGAGCTGGTCCGAGTCATCCACGAGCCACTCGCGGAGGAACGGGGCCTTGAACTGACCGCCGCGGACCGAGAAGGTCGAGCCCATCATCTCGATGTCCTTCTCGATGTACGCCTCGAGCACGTTCACGTTGGCCGGGTTGGCCGCATTCGCCGCGAAGTTCAGCTGGTTCGACGAGTTGCCGAATGGGCTGCCGTACTGGATCTGGAACATGTAGCGCCAGTCCGAGGCGAAGACGCCGCTGAAGTCAAGGCGAGCCCGGCGAACCTCGAAGCCCCAACGGTCGTGGTAGGTGGTCCCGCCGACCGTGGTGCCAGCCTTGGTCGAGCCGTTGAGGATCCAACGGAACTGCGCCAGACCGTTGACGTTCAGGCGGAAGGTGCCGTCAGCGCTCGAGATGAAGAAGCCGCTGTCGGCCGAGTAGCCGGAGGTCGCGCCGGAGCCCTGAAGGCTCGCGCGAGTCTCTGCGTCCGCGAGGACGTCCTGGACGATCCCGCGGATCTGGTCGGCCCGCTGCTCGGTGAGCCAGTTGTCGCCGTTCTGCGCCCTCATCTGGGCGAGTTCGGCCTTCAGCTCAGCGATCTGGGCGAGGGCATCGGTGTTGGTCTCGTCGGCGTTGCCGAAGCAGAACCCACTCAGGGTCAGCGCGGTCGTGCCGGCGAGGAGGCCAACGGTCTTGTTCAGACGCATTCGGAGGTCTCCTGACTTTGGGGGGTCGGCTCGACTCTAAGCCGCCACACCCTGCATCCACCCGTCCGTCGGTGCCGGCGCCGCCAATGACGCCGGCCGGACGTGAAATCCACCTATCGGTCCGTCCGGACCGTTTTGGTGAGGCGGGGACTATAGCGATTTGCCGGAAGCGGTAAAGAAGGATGGAGGAACCCCGGAATCTGACGAGGGCAGCACCCCTGAGACGACGATCGAAGAAGATCGCAAGATCCATCTAAACATGGACTTGCGATCGATCTCGTCCCAGTGCTGATGGCTGCCTCCGGTCCTGACTGGCGAACGCCGGGACGAATGTCCCAGAATCCACCCCGCCGACGGCGATCGCCCGCGATCCGCTCAGCCAGGTGTTCCCGCGCGACGCCTCGAGCCCCGCTCGGATCCGGTCAGCACGTCGAGCCGCTCGATCGCCTCGCCCAGCGTGGCGACCCGGTCGATCGCTCCATCGAGCCCCGCGAGGTCCTTCTGCGCCGCGGGCACGATCACGCGGCTTGCACCACGACGAATCGCCTCCGCGACCCGCAGTCCCGCGTTGGTCACCGCGCGAACCTCGCCGGTGAGCCCGACCTCGCCGAACGCCGCGATGCCCGCGCCAATCGCGCGACCGTAGTGCGCGCCGGCGATCGCGAGGACCATCGCGAGGTCGCTCGCGGGCTCGCTGATCTTCAGACCGCCCGTCGCGGCGGCGAACACGTCCCGGTCCGCGAGGCGAAGCCCGCCGTGCTTCTCGAGGATCGCGATCGCGACCGCGAGCCGGTTCGCCTCGAGCCCGCTCGCGCGTCGCCTCGCGGCGCCTGGAATCGCGCTCGCGGTGAGCGCCTGGATCTCGGCGAGGAGCCCGCGCGAGCCGGCGACGAGGGGAAAGAGCACGCTTCCTGGGCGGGATCCGGCTCCGGACTCGATCGCGAGCGTCCCGCCCGCCGGCTCCGCGAGCCCTCGCGCTCCCATCTCAAGAAGTCCGACCTCCGCCGTCGAGCCGAAGCGGTTCTTGGTCGCCCGGATCACGCGGTGGGCGTGATGCCGGTCGCCCTCGAAGGAGAGCACCACGTCCACGAGGTGCTCGAGGAGCTTGGGTCCGGCGAGCTGCCCGTCCTTGGTGACGTGCCCGACGACCACGACGACGCTCTCGGTCCGCTTCGCGAGCGAGACGAGGTCGTGCCCGCAGCGGCGGAGCTGCGTCGCGGAGCCCGGCGCCGCGGGGAGGTCGGGTCGGTGGACCATCTGGATCGAGTCGACCACCACGACCGCCGGGCGATGACGACGGACCTGCTCGAGGATCCGCGGCAGGGCGCCCTCGGCAAGGACGAGGAGTCCCGGCGACCCGGCGCGACCGAGACGCTCCGCCCGCAGGCGGACCTGCGCGGCGCTCTCCTCGCTGCTCGCATAGAGGACGGTCCGCCCGGTCGCGGCGATCTCCGAGAGCGCCTGCAGCAGAAGGGTGCTCTTGCCGACGCCCGGATCACCCCCGAGAAGGATGGCGCTTCCCGGCACGACGCCGCCCCCGAGCACCCGATCAAGCTCCGGCACGCCGGTCGCGAGGCGGGCGACGCCCTCGACCTCGACCTCGGCGATCGGTCGGGCGCCGCGGTCGCGAGTCGCGCCGCCCGCATCCTCGGTCTCGTCGGAGGCAAGCAGCGAGGTCTCGTGCTCCGAGGACTCCGGCTCGCGGAACCGCTCGAGCGAGTCCCAGCCGCCGCAGTCCGGGCAGCGTCCCGCCCACTTGGGATGCGTGCTGCCGCACTCGCGGCAGAGGAAGACGATCCGCGACTTGGCGGAGGACTTCGCCACGGCGCGAGTGTACCGGTGAGGTCGCCGCGATCGATCGACGAACGCCGAAGGTCCGTCGAGATCGCGATCGATCCTCGATGCGTCGCGGCTCGTGCGCCTCGCAGAACGCGACGCGCTGCGCGAGGAGCCTTCCCGCGAGCACCCTCCTCGCGGCGACGCCTCGCCCGCCGCTATCGCCTCGCCATGCGGCGGATCGAGGCGACCCAACGGGCGTACTCGAGGATCATCCGCCGCCGCTCGCGGGCAGGCGGCCATCGCGACGGATCGCTTCCGAAGGCGGTCTCGCGGCGCCACGTCCAGTACGCGCCACGCAGGCGGAAGCCGGTCGCTGCCGCGATCGAGAGAAGCGCCAGCAGTCCAGCGGCGGTGCCGAGGATCGATCGGATCGCGTGCATGCCGAGCGGCAGTCTACGACCGGCTCCATCAGCGCGCGATCGCGACGCGAGACCGCTGTGGTCGTCGATGCGGCGTCGATGCAGCAACGACGCAGCGACCGCGCCCCCCCAAAGAATCTCCACGCGACCGACTTGAGCGCCCCGTCGAGTCTGCCTACATTCTCTCCGTCGGCTCGCCGACGACCCCTCGTACCCGTCCCCTCCAGGCGCCGATCGTTGCTCCGACACGATCGGCGTCTTCTTCGTGCACGTGCCTTGGTTCCTCGCCGACGCGGCGATGGTCATCGCCCGCGCGATGCGCGAGGATCGCCGGCACGAGGATCCCGGTGACCCCTGCACCCCTTGATTCGCCGAGGAAATCGGGCGCCTAGTGGATCGACCGCGCGCCCTGCGCAGGATCGGGGATCGCCGCGTCGGAGAGCGCGACCGCCGGTCGGGGCGGCAGGGCGTCCTCGCCGCGGAGCGGCGAGAAGCGGCTGCCGACGATCGCGATCCGCCGGTTCGCGGTCGCGGACCTCGGCATGAAGGGCAGCACGAGGTAGACCACGATCACGCAGCCGATCGAGCCGAGCCACATCCAGTTCTGGAGCCCGAGGTAGACGCTCACCGCGGTCGCCATGACCACGAGGAGGGAGAGCGGGATCATGCCCTCCCACGCGAGGCGCATGAGCTGGTCGAAGCGGAACCGCGGGATGGTCCAGCGGATCGCCATCGCGAAGGCGACGAGCAGGGCGACCTTCCCAAGCATGACTCCCCACTGGAGGAGGATCAGCCCGATCCCGCCCTCGACCGGGAGGTCCCAGCCGAAGGGCAGCGGGTTCACGCTGAAGCCGCCGAGGAAGAGCAGCGAGAAGAACGCCGCCCCGGTGATCATGTGGAAGTACTCGGCGAGGAACCACATCGCGAACCGCATCGAGGAGTACTCGGTGTGGTAGCCGCCGACGAGCTCGCTCTCCGCCTCCGCGAGGTCGAAGGGCGTGCGGTTCGACTCGGCGAGCATGCAGACGTAGAAGAGGAGCGCCGCGATCGGCTGCTGGACGAGGAACCAGCCGCTCTCCCGCTGCGCCTCCAGGATCCCGTAGGGCGTCACCGTCCCCGCCATCAGGATCACCACGAGGAGCGCGAGCCCCATCGGGATCTCGTAGGAGATCATCTGGGCGCCCGCCCGCAGACCGCCGAGGAAGCTGAACTTGCTGTTGCTCGCCCAGCCGCCGAGGGCGACGCCGTAGACCCCAAGCGCCGCGGTCGCCAGCATGAACACCACGCCGATGTTCACGTCGGCGCCGATGACCCGGACCTGCCAGCCTTCCCAGCCGAGCTTCTCGCTGAGCCCGAAGGGAAGGCTCGAGAGGTCGAGCACCCCCGCCCACGGGATCACCACGAAGCCAAGCATCGCCGGGACCATGATGAAGGTCGGGGCAAGCGTGAAGAGCACCTTGTCGACGCCCTTGGGCGCGTACTCCTCCTTGAGGAGGAACTTGAGACCGTCGGCGATCGGCTGGAGGAGTCCCATCGGACCCACCCGGTTCGGTCCGACCCGGTCCTGCATCCAGGCGGAGAGCTTCCGCTCGAGCATGATCGAGTAGGCGCACCCGCCGAGGATCAGGTGCACCATCACGAGGACGACGACCACCCCGGTGATGATCTGGGCAAGGACCGGGGTCTCGCCGGTCGCGGCAAGCAGCGTGGGGAGCAGGGTCATGGGAGGCGGATCGTAGCGGGGGCGCGACGCGACCACCCCTGCCATTGCTCCCGGTTCGAACTCAATACAGGCAAGGATCCAACGATCGGTCCTCGCCGGTTCAAGGGTCCTGAGCGACCGGCATGCCGCTCCGGGGGTGGGTTGCGGACAGCGGCAGAAGACGCCCCTGCATCAAGGCGCGGCGGGAGGACGGTGGCAGCTTCGGCGATGCTCTCCGAAGCATCCGCTCATCTGCGGACGCACGGCTGTTCGACATGCGGACGACCGCCGCGTCGGGTCAAGCGTTGCTTGTCCGCGAACGGCTCCCAGGCGTGGTTGCGGATGTCGTGGAAGCCAAGCCTCTTCGCCGCCTTGGCTCCGACCGGTCGGGTCTCGTCGACCCAGTCCGACCAATGCCACACAAGCACATCCATCGCCCGAGACCTGCCTGCAGTCCGACCGAGGTCTCTCGGGACATCGAGGATCGAGCAGACCACGATCAGCATCGCCGCCGCATCGTTCGCGCCCAGGGGGCGACGCTTACCCCTGATCCAACAATGCCGAAGGCTCGACACGCGCGAGAGACGATGCACCGACCATGCGCCCCAACGGTCCCGGATTAGGTTATCGGTCAGGTCTGGAGCCGGAGTCGAGATCGATTCCGCATCGACGGGTAACACCTCGATGAGTAACCCGTCGATGAGCGGTGGGTCTCAAGTCGAAACGCTTGCCTCGAAGAGTCCAGTGTCGGTCTGGGCGACCCTGAGCACGATCGATCTATCGCCAGCAACGTCGCCCTCGTCGCGCCGAGGAGTCTCCCGTGAAGTCGAATCATCGATGGAATGACCGCTTCTACCACCGATACCGGCGGCTGCTCGCATGGCTCGCGAGACCAGTGCTCTACCGCCCGCTGATGGACCCCCGAGTCGGCGAGGAGTACGGGATCACGACTCGCCAGAAGCGCGACCTGCTGCGTCAAATGGGCGCGACACAGCGACACGTCGTCTCGGCGACTGGCTTGGGCGAGCAACTGTCGCTCGTAGCTCGGATCCTGTCGTTGCCCAGGTCGATGGCTGGCGATGTCATCGAGTGCGGATGCTTCAAGGGTTCGAGCACGATCGCGCTCTCGCTTGCGTGCAGGCTGGTGGGCCGGAGGCTGGTGGTCTGCGACTCCTTCGAGGGACTTCCGCCCCCAACGAGCGACGACGTCGAGCACGTGTCGCTCGCTCACGGTCGATTCGAGACCTATGCGGCCGGCGAGTACGCGGGTGCGCTCGAGGAGGTCAAGGAGAACCTCCGTCGCTTTGGCGCGATCGAAGCATGCAGCTTCGTCAAGGGCTACTTCGAGAACTCCCTCCCGGGCATCGAAGGAAGGTTCGCCATGGCGTTTCTCGACGTGGACCTCCACGAGTCGCTGAAGACCTGCCTGCTTCACCTCTGGCCTCGTCTCGAGTTCGGTGCGTACCTCTTCACCCACGAGGCGACGCAGCTTGCCTACGTGCAGCGGTTCTTCGACGAAGCGTGGTGGCGCACCCACTTCGGTCATGGCGCGCCCGGACTGATCGGCGCGGGATGCGGCATCCAGATCGGCATCGACGGTGGTTCCGGGATCGGATTCACGATCAAGCGGCGAAGCGATGATGAACTGATCCAAGCGGGCACGCTCCGGCACTTCTGTGGTGACCCAACGCGCACGGAGGCTTGATCTATCAACCGAGACCCTCTTGGCCCGTCATCTTGACGGTGAGCCGGTCATGGCGAGGTCACCCGGCGACCTCGCCAACGCCGGGAAGTAGTCCTGGATCGCGGAGACGCCCCAGGTGCCCGAGCGGAGCGCCCGGATCGCGAGCACCGCGGCGCGGGCGCCGCTGATCGTCGTGATCATCGGGACGCCAGCGGTCACCGCCATCGCCCGGATCCGACCCTCGTCGGTCTGCGCGCCCTTGCGGGTCGGGGTGTTGACGATGAGGTCGATCTCGCCGTTCGCGATGAGGTCGAGGATGTTGGGTCGCCGACCCTCGGAGATCTTCGGAAGCTCGTGGACCTCGACGCCCGCGGCGGAGAGGTGCCGGAAGGTGCCGCCGGTCGAGTGGACGAGGAACCCGAGCGACTTGAGGCTGCGGGCGACCTCGACCGACGCCTGCTTGTCGCCGTCGCGGACGGAGAGGAACACCGCCCCGCTCGTCGGGAGCGGCATCCCGGCGCCCATCTGCGCCTTCGCGAAGGCGACCGCGAGCGAGCGGTCGGCGCCCATGACCTCGCCGGTCGAGCGCATCTCCGGTCCGAGCACCACGTCGACGCCGGGGAATCGGCTGAAGGGGAAGACCGACTCCTTCACCGCCCAGAAGCCGTGGTCGGGGACCTCCTGCGTGCCGAGCGACTGCAGGGATCGACCCATCATCACCTCGGCGGCGATCCTCGCCCACGGGATCCCCTTCGCCTTGCTCACGAAGGGCACCGTGCGCGACGCCCGCGGGTTCACCTCGAGGAGGTAGATCACGCCGTCCTTCACCGCGAGCTGCACGTTCATGAGCCCGCGCACGCGGAGGCGCTCGGCGAGGCGTCGCGCCTGGTCGCGGATCGACTCGACGATCGCCGCCGGCAGCGAATAGGGCGGCACGGTGCTCGTCGAGTCGCCGGAGTGGATGCCCGCCTCCTCGATGTGCTCGAGCACCGCGCAGACCACCGCCTTCGGCGTCTCGCGCTCGAGGCGGATGAGCGGGCTCGCGGAGGAGTCGTGCGGCGCGAAGTCCGCGACGACGTCGACGTCGACCTCGACCGCGTCCGAGAGGAACCGGTCGATCAGGATCGGACTGTCGGTGCGGTCCGACGCGCCGACCGCGGTGAGCATGTAGCGGCGGAGGCTCGCCTCGTCGAAGCAGGTCTCCATGCCGCGACCGCCGAGGACGTAGCTCGGACGCACGAGCACCGGATAGCCGATGCCGCCGGCGATCGCGACCGCCTCCTCGATCGAGTAGGCGATCCCCGACTCCGGCTGCACCAGCCCGAGCTCCTCGACGAGCGCCTTGAAGCGGTCGCGGTCCTCCGCGAGGTCGATCGCCTCGAGCCCGGTGCCGACGAGGGGCACGCCCGCCTCGACGAGCCCGTGGGCGAGGTTGAGCGGAGTCTGCCCGCCATACTGGACGATGCAGCCGACGACGCCGCCGCTTCGGTCCGGCACGTCGATGCCGCCGCCGTTGAGCCGCTCCACCACGTTCAGCACGTCCTCGAGCGTCAGCGGCTCGAAGAAGAGCAGGTCGGAGGTGTCGTAGTCGGTGCTGACCGTCTCGGGGTTCGAGTTGATCATCACCGACTCGAAGCCCATCCGCTCGCATGCGAACGCCGCCTGGCAGCAGCAGTAGTCGAACTCGATCCCCTGCCCGATCCGGTTCGGACCGCCTCCGAGGATGATGATCTTCGGTCGGTCGCTCACCCGGATCTCGTCGTCGGCGCGGGTCGCGCCGGCGGTCGGGAACTCGTAGGTCGAGTAGTAGTAGGGCGTCGCCGCCTCGAACTCCGCGGCGCAGGTGTCCACGAGCTTGTAGACCGGCTCGATGCCGAGGCGCTTCCGGTGCCGCCTCACCGCGAGGATCGTCTCGATGCGGATGTCGCCGAGATAGAGGTTCGCCAGCTGCGGGTCGGAGTAGCCGAGCCGCTTCGCCTCCGCGAGCACCTCGCGCGGCAAGTCCTCGAGCCGGGCGTGGCGGCAGAGCTCCTCCTCGAACTCGCAGAGCTGCGCCATCTGGTCGAGGAACCACGGGTCGTAGCCGGTGAGCTGGTGCACCCGCTGGAGGCTCCAGCCCATCTTGAGCGCGTAGCGGACGTAGTAGAGGCGACCCTGACTCGGCACCGAGAGCTTGCGGACGAGGCGGTCCTCGGGGACCGGCCACTGCAGCGGCGAGCCGTCCGCGGCGACGTGCCCGACGCACGCCTCCGCGACCTTCGGGTCGTCCATGGGCAGCCTCAGACGGGTCGCGATGCGGCGCACCGCGAGCCAGCGGTCGTTCTTGTCGAGCCCGAACCCGAACCGCTTCACCTCCATGGAGCGGATCGCCTTCTGGAGCGCCTCCTTGAAGGTCCGCCCGATGCTCATCGCCTCGCCCACCGACTTCATCTGGGTGGTGAGGGTCTCGTCCGCCTCGGGGAACTTCTCGAAGGTCCAGCGGGGCATCTTCACCACGACGTAGTCGATCGACGGCTCGAAGCACGCCGAGGTGGTGCCGGTGATGTCGTTGCGGAGCTCGTCGAGGGAGTAGCCCACCGCGAGCTTCGCGGCGATGCGGGCGATCGGGAAGCCGGTCGCCTTGCTCGCGAGCGCCGAGCTGCGGGAGACCCGCGGGTTCATCTCGACCACCACCATCTCGCCGCCGCGGGGATCGATCGCGAACTGCACGTTCGAGCCGCCGGTGTCCACGCCCACCGCCCGCATGATCGCGAACGCGGCGTCCCGCATCCGCTGGTACTCCTTGTCGGAGAGCGTCTGGATCGGGGCGATGGTGATCGAGTCGCCCGTGTGCACGCCCATGGCGTCGAGGTTCTCGATGCCGCAGACGATCACGCAGTTGTCGTGGCGGTCGCGGACGACCTCGAGCTCGTACTCCTTCCAGCCGAGCACCGACTGGTCGATCAGCACCTGCCCGATCATCGACGCCTTGAGTCCGCGGCGGACGATCTCCTCGAACTCCTCCTGGTTGTAGGCGATGCCGCCGCCCATGCCGCCGAGCGTGTACGCGGGGCGGATGATCGCGGGGAGCCCGATCTCCTTCAGGAACTCCCGTGCCGCGTCGATCGAGGTGACCGTGCGGGCGCGGGGCTGGCGGAGCCCGAGCCGCTCGACGAGCGTCCGGAACGCCTCGCGGTCCTCGGCGCGGCGGATCACCTCGCGGTCCGCGCCGATCATCTCCACCCCGAACTCGCGGAGGGTGCCGTCGTCGTGGAGCGCGCAGGCGCAGTTCAGGGCGGTCTGCCCGCCGAGGGTCGGCAGCAGCGCATCGATCGGCGTGCCGAGATCCCGCTCGCGCAGGATGATCTTCCGCACCGCCTCCGGCGTGATCGGCTCGATGTAGGTCCGATCCGAGAAGTCCGGATCGGTCATGATCGTCGCCGGGTTCGAGTTCACCAAAACGACGCGGTACCCCTCCTCCCGCAGCGCCTTGCACGCCTGCGTGCCGGAGTAGTCGAACTCGCACCCCTGTCCGATGACGATCGGACCGGAGCCGATGATGAGGATGGTCTTGATGTCTTCTCGACGCGGCATGGGAATGGACCCGCTCGGCGCAAGCTCTCGAGAGACTAGCGGAACCACCCGGGCGGCGGAAGACCCGCGATGCCCTCGACCACGATGATCAACCTCGCCGCGAGCGCCCTCCCGAACGATCCCGCCGCCGGCGTCCTCGGACCCATGGCGGCGGTGGTCGCGATGCTCGCGTCGATCGCCCTCCTCCGCCGCGCGGGGGCGATCCTCGACCGCCTGCGCAGCGACTTCGGCGGCGACCTCGCGCTGGCGCTCGAGCACCGCGCCGCCGGCGCCTACCTCGCCTTCTGGCACCGCGCCCGCTTTGAGGGCGTCGAGGGCCTCGCGCTCGACGCCGGGCCGCTGATCGTCGCCGCGAACCACACCTGCGGGCTCGACCCCGTCCTCCTCCAGATGCCGCTCCGGCGGCGGATCCGCTGGATGATGTGGCGGGGGCAGATGAAGCCGTGGCTCGGTCCGGTGTGGCGCCACTTCGCGGTGCTCGCGGTCGAGCAGGACGGCAGGGACGTGGCGGCGGTCCGCGAGTCGCTCCGCGAGCTCCGCGCGGGCGGCGTGATCGGGATCTTCCCCGAGGGCGGGGTCGCGCGACCGCCGTGGGTGCTTCGTCCCTTCGAGACGGGGCTCGGCGTGCTCGCCGCCCGGGGGAACGCGCCGGTCCTCCTGTGCCTCGTCGAGGGGACGCCGGCGCCGCGCATCTTCTCCTCGCTCCTCGTCCGCAGCCGGAGCGTCGTCCGCGTGATCGGCTTGTTCCGACCGGCGAGCGACGAGCAGCCCGCCGCCTTCGGCGCGAGGCTGCAGGCGACGCTCGCCGCGGCGAGCGGATGGCCGTGCGCTACCGCCCCCGCAGCCGAAGCGCCGCGGTGACGGTCTCCTCGACCGACGCGGGCGCCTCCGGCACCGCCACGGCACGCTCGACGAGGTCCCGCGCGGCGGGTCGAGGCTCGCCGAGCTGGACGAGGACCTCGATCGCGTCGAGGGCGACCTGCCGCCGCGGATCGCCCTTCGCCGCCGCCGCGGCGGGCGCAACGCCGCGCAGGTAGGGATCGACCTTCTCCGCGAGCTCCGCGCAGATCGTCTGCGCCATCTTGCGGCCGATCTCGGGGAGCGAGGAGAGGAGCCCCACGTCGCCCGCGGCGATCGCCTCGGCGATGCGCGGGAAGGGAATCGCGAGCGCCCGCATCGCCTTCCGCGGACCGATGCCGCGGACGGTGATGAAGAGCTCGAAGAACTCCCGGTCCTCCGGACTGGCGAAGCCGAGGAGCCTTGGTCGGTAGCTCGCCCCCTGCGAGACGCCCTCCAAGGTGTGGATCGTGTGCAGGACGACCCGCGAACCGACCTCCCGCTCGAGCCGCGCCACCTCGGCGGCGGGAAGCAGCACCTCATAGGCGAGGTCGCCGCTCGCGACGACCGCCGCGCCATCCGACACCCTCTCGAGGAGCCCGCTCAGCCGCGTGATCATTCTGGATCGAGTGTACGGCGGGTCGGGCTCGACCTCCGCCGCCACGACCGCCCCCGAGGCGGCTACCTTCCCGCCATGCGACATGGCATGGTCATGGCGGGCGGCTCCGGGACGCGGCTCTGGCCGCTCAGCCGACGGGAGCGCCCCAAGCAGCTTCTCCCGCTCCTTCCGGGCGGACGCAGCCTCCTCGCCGCGGCGGTCGAGCGCCTCGAGGGCGTCGTCGATCCGGACCGCCGACTCGTCTGCACCGCCGAGCGGTTCCGCGCCGCGATCCGGGAGGAGATCCCCGCGATCCCCGAGGACCAGCTCCTCGGCGAGCCGGCGGGGCGCGACACCGTGAACGCGGTCGGGCTCACCGCGGCGCTCCTCGAGTCGAGGGATCCCTCGGCGGTCTTCGCGGTGCTCACCGCCGACCACCTCATCGAGCCACAGGCGGAGTTCGCCCGGGCGCTCGACCTCGGCTTCCGCCTCGTCGAGGCGGATCCGAGCCGCTTCGTGACCTTCTCGATCCGCCCCGACTTCGCCGCCACCGGCTACGGCTGGGTCGAGCGCGGCGCGGAGATCGGCGGCTTCGAGGGCGCCTACCTCGCGCAGTCCTTCGTCGAGAAGCCGGAGCGCCCGCGGGCGGAGGCGTTCCTCGCGAGCGGGCGCTGGAACTGGAACAGCGGGATGTTCGTCTTCTCGGCGGCGTCCTTCATGCGGGCGCTCGACCGCTTCCTGCCCGCGAACGCGGAGGGGCTCCGCCGCATCGCTGCCGCGTGGGGCACCCCCGACCGCTCGCGGCTGCTCGCCGACGTCTATCCGACGCTCACGAAGATCAGCGTCGATCACGGGGT
Source organism: Phycisphaerae bacterium (assembly GCA_016873275.1). GTDB lineage: Bacteria > Planctomycetota > Phycisphaerae > Phycisphaerales > SM1A02 > VGXO01. The sequence goes on along the minus strand of VGXO01000007.1, from coordinate 55,882 downwards.
GATGGAGCCCGCCTCCGCGACGGACGCCTTCTCGATCGTGACCGTGCCCATGGCGGTGAAGTGGCTCGACGTCGGGAGCTGGCCGAGCCTCGCGAAGACGATCGAGCCGGATGCCGCGGGCAACCGGGTGATCGGTCGGCTCTTCGCGGTCGAGAGCCGCGGCGTGCTCTCGGTCTCGAGCGAGCCCGAGCACATGATCTGCGTCCTCGGCTGCGAGGACCTCGTCGTCGTGCACACCGCCGACGCCACCCTCGTGTGCCCCATCGAGCTCGCCGAGCAGGTCAAGTTCGTCGCCGAGCGGGTGCCCGGGGCGTTCCGCTGACGCCGGCGCCGATGCGGTACCTCGCGGTCGACCTCGGCGGACGCCGGACCGGACTCGCGGTGGGCGACGACGGCACCCGCATCGCGACCCCGCTCGAGGTGATCGAGGAGCCGCCCGGGCCGCGCCTCGTCGCGGCGATCCTCCGCGCGGTGCGGGAGCAGGCGCCGGACGCCCTCGTCGTGGGGCTTCCGCTCAACATGGACGGCTCGGAGGGACCGGCGGCGCGGCGGACCCGCGAGTTCGCGGCGACGCTCGCCGCGGCGACGGGGCTCGCGGTGCATCACCACGACGAGCGGCTCTCGAGCTTCGCCGCGGAGGGCGACCTCGCCGGCAGCGGCTTCACGCGGCGGGGGAAGAAGCGCCGCCTCGACGCGGTCGCCGCGGCGCGGATCCTGCGGGGGTTCCTCGACGCCGGAGCGACGCCGCGGCGGGACCCGCCCGCCGACGCGGTCGAGGATGACCGCTGACGCTCAGGCGCCCGCCGCGACGGAGTCGAGGTACCAGCGGAGCTCGCCGCCCACCGGGCGGATCCCCTTGATCGGGATCTCCTCGATCGGGTCGCGACCGGTCGCCACCCGCTTCACCATCTCGGTCTTGGTGGGACCGACGACGAGCGCCGCGAGCACCCGCGACGCGTTGAGGAGCGGGTAGGTCATGGTGATGCGGTCCGGCTTCACGTCCGGTCCCGAGCACCGCGCCGCGAGCCGCGTGGTCTCGTGCAGCACCGCGGTGTTCGGGAAGAGGCTCGCGGTGTGCCCGTTGTCGCCCATCCCGAGCAGCACGAAGTCGAGGCGGTCGTGTCCCTTCTCCCGCCAGCCGAGCACCTCGCGGAGCGTCCGCTCGTAGCGCACGTCCGCATCCGCCGCGGTCCCCTCGATCGGGTGCACCTGCTCCGGGGGGATGCCGGAGTGGTCCACGATGATCTCGGAGATCTTCCCGAAGTTGCTCAGCGGATCGTCGAAGGGCACGCAACGCTCGTCCACCATCCAGAGGTGCGTGCGCTGCCACGGCAGCCCGCGGTACTGCGGGTCGTACATCAGGCGCTCGTAGAGCGGGAACGGCGTGTGCCCGCCGGAGAGCGCGAGGTGGAAGTCCCCGAACGCCCGCACGCACTGGACCGCCTGGGCGAGCAGGTCCGCGGCGAGCGCGTCGAGGAGCGCGTCGGAGGTCGGGGCGACGCGGACGACGCCGGGAAGCGGCGGCGCCTTCGGCGTCGGCTCGAGCGGGATGGGATCGGGCGTGGTGGAGTCGGGCATCGGGGCATCTTCGCGGGAACATCCGTCGCCGCAACCAGAGACCGCTACCTTCCGCGGCGTGAGCCTCTCGACGAGTCCGCTGCTGCGGATCGGCACCCTCTGCCTGCTCTACGTCGCGCAGGGGATCCCCTACGGCTTCGTCGTCTACACCCTCGCGGCGTACCTCGCCGAGCGCGGGCTCGGGGTCGATCCGATCGGGGCGACGCTCGCCCTCGCGATGATCCCGTGGGCGTTCAAGTGGGCGTTCGGACCGCTCGTCGACCGCTTCACGATCCCCTCGATGGGAAGGCGGCGCCCCTGGATCCTGCTCGCGCAGCTCGGGATGATCGCCACGATCCTCGCGATGGCGGCGATCCCCGATCCGGCGGTCGCCCTCGGGGCGCTCGGGGCGATCCTCCTCCTCCACAACTGCTTCAACGCGCTGCAGGACGTCGCGGTCGACGCCCTCGCGGTCGACCTCCTCACGGAGTCGGAGCGCGGCACCGCGAACGGGCTCATGTACGGCTCGAAGTACCTCGGCACCTCGGTGGGCGCCGCCGGACTCGGCGTGCTGATCGGTCCCCTCGGCATGGCGGCGACGATGCTCGTCCAGGCGGTGCTGCTCGGGGCGATCATGCTGCTGCCGCTCCTCGTGCGGGAGCGACCGGGCGAACGGCTGCTCCCGTGGACCGCCGGTCGCGCGAGCGCCGCCGTCGAGGCGCTCGAGCCCCGCTCGCTCGCGGACCTCGTCGGGTCCCTCCTCCGCGCGTTCCTCCGCCGCGAGAGCCTCGCCGCAGCGCTCGTCGCGGTGCTCGCGCTCCTTCCCTCCGGGATCCTCGCGCCGGTCGCGAACGTCCTCTTCATCGGCGACCTCGGCTGGACCAAGGAGGAGTACGTCGGGATCAGCGGCACGCTCGGCGTGTGGGCGGGACTCGGCGGGTCGATCCTCGGCGGATTCCTCGCGGACATGGTCGGGCCGCGGCGCCTCGCCGGGCTGTCGGCGCTCCTCCTCGGCGCGATGATCGCCGCGTTCGGCCTGCTCGAGCCGTGGTGGTCGAGCCGAGGGCTCCTCGTCGCCTACCTCGTCGTCGAGAGCGGGCTGCTCGCCGTCCTCAACGTCTCGCTCTTCGCGCTCTTCATGTCGATCGCCGCGCCGCGGGTCGCGGCGACGCAGTTCACCGCGTACATGGCGCTCCTCAACCTCTCGACCACGATCGGGCTCCGGCTCGCCGGTCCGCTCGACGGTCGCCTCGAGCCGGCGACGATCTACCTCGTCGCGGGCATCCTGCAGGCGGCGATGGTGCTCGTGCTGCCCTTCACCCGGGCGAGACGGACGCCGGTTGCCTCATGAAGCACGACGAGGAGCGCCGCGGGGCGCTCCTCGTCGATCGACGATCATCGGACGAAGGTGACGGTCGGCTCAGTCGCCCGGCTCAGGCGGTCGGCATCGGCACGTCCCAACCGTCGCGGTAGACGCGGGTGACGAGGCGGTTCGCCGCGTCGTCGTTGGTGATCCTCATCGCCTTCGAGTCCCAGCGGAGCGTCTTGCCGGGGAAGCGCGAGGCGAGCGCCCCGAGCGAGAGCATCTCGCAGAGCGTGCCCGCGTAGACGAAGTCGGTCTGGGTGCGGGCGCGACCGAAGCAGCCCTCGACCCAGTGGTGCCAGTGGTTTCGGTTCGGATCGGCGAAGGTCGGCTTGGCGAACTCCCGCTCCTTGCCGTCGACGAAGAGCCGCGACACGACGCTGCCCTCGTAGGGAACGAGGAAGGTGCCGCCCTCCCCGACGATCGCCACGGTGTTCTGCGGGATCGCGACGTCCGAGGGAAGTCCGAGCTCCTGCGGCGTGGGAAGCAGCCCGCCGTCGTGCCAGACGAAGGGGATCGGCTTCCCGCCGGTGTACGCGTTCCCGGCGAGGGTGAACCGCACGACCTCCTTGCTCGGGAACATGTCGTCGGTCGAGTCGGTGCACTCGACCGTGACGTCCGTCGCCACGAGCAGGCTCATCGCCTGCAGCGGCGTGTCGATGATGTGGCACGCCATGTCGCCGAGGGCGCCGCAGCCGAAGTCCCGGAAGCCCCGCCACGCGAACGGGTGGTAGACCTTGGAGAGGTAGGGTCGGTCCGGCGCGATGCCGAGCCAGTTGTACCAGGCGACGTCGTTGGGGATCGGGCTCGCGCCGGTCGGTCGCGGCCGACCCTGCGGCCAGAAGCCGACCGGTCGGTCGGTCCATCCATGGATCGCCTTCACCTGCCCGACGATCCGCTGGTCGCGGAGGAGCTCCATCGCCTGCCGCTTGTGGTCGTAGGAGGCGACCTGCGTGCCCATCTGCGTCGCGAGACCCGGGTTCTGCACGGTCTTCAGGACGATCGCCCGCCCCTCGTTCACGCTGTGCGTGAGCGGCTTCTGGCAATAGACGTGCTTGCGGGCGTCGAGCGCCCGCATCGTGATCGGCGCGTGCATGTGGTCGGGCGTGGTCACCGAGACCGCGTCGATCGAGTCGCCCATCGTCGCGAGCATCTCCCGCCAGTCGGTGAACCGCGCCGCCTTGGGGAACTTCTCTCCCATCGCGTTCAGCGCCTTCGTGTCGATGTCGCAGATCGCCGCCATCTCGACCTCGGGATGCGAGGCGATCTGCGGCACGTCGTAGGCGCCCATGCCGCCGACGCCGACCGAGCCCACCCGCAGCTTCTGCAGGGAGCGGGCCGAGGCGAAGGTCGGGCGCCAGGCGAGCGCCGCGGCGGTCGCGGCGAGCGAGGTCTGCACGAAGCGGCGGCGGTCGAGGGGCGTGGTCATGAGGGGATCTCCGTGAAGTCGTCCGCCATGCTATCGACGCGGTCCCCGATTCCGCGCCGAGAAGTCGTCGCGCCGGCTCCGCAGGCACGAGCCCCGGACCCCGCCCCGGTAGCATCGCGACGAGGCGGGCGCCACGCGACCCGACCGGGACCCTCGTCCGCATGAGCCTCCCCCCGCCGCCTCAACGCGACCTGCTCGATGCCCTCGCGGCAGGAGACGAGCGCGACCGGCGACTCGCGGCGATCCACGCCCTCGCCGCGGCGGGATGGTGCTTCTTCCTCGTCGTCTCGCGGAGCATCGAGGCGGGGTTCTTCGTGGCGCTCTGCGGGCTCTCGATCTGGCGCCTCAAGGACTCGTGGCGGTGCGGTCGAGCGCTCCTCTCGACCGGACCCATCCGCTGCGTCGCGGCATGGCTCCTTCTCGTCGTCGCGGTGACCCTCCTCTCGAACCCGATCGCGGAGTGGACCGACGCCCTGCCGCGGCGGCAGTTCATCCTGCCGCTCCTCCTCGTCCCGGTGCTTCATCGCTGGAGGCTGCTGCTCGCGGGACTCGTCCTCGGCAGCGGCGTGAACGCGGCGATCTCGGCGAGCGAGTCGCTGATGCTCGTCGCCCGCGGGGAGGACCTGATCCAGGTCGCGCTCGAGCGGGCGTCGTTCGTCGCGCCCCTCGCGTTGGTCGCCGGGCTCGCGGCGCTCGCCTCCCGCGGCGCTGGTCCGCGCCTCGCGGGGGCGGTGCTGCTCCTCCTCGCAGGCGGCGTCCTCGCGACCTCCAGCCAGCGGGCGGTCCTCCTCGCCGCCGCGGTCGGCGGTCTCGTGATCATGCTCCTTGGTCTCGCAGGTCGAGGGTGGCGGACCTGGCTCGTCATCACCGCCACGTCCACGCTCCTCGCCGCGGGCGTGATCGGGACGAGCCTCGCCCTCGGCGGCGCGGTCGGCAAGGGCCTCGGGATCGGCTTCAACGCCTGGACCGGAAGCCGCGAGTGCATGTGGCGGGCGACGATCGAGGTCAGCCTCGACCGACCATGGTTCGGTCACGGTCTCGGCGCGTGGCGCGAGACGATCCTGTCGCTGCAGGAGGCAGAGCCGGAACGCTTCGCCTGCCTTCAGGCGGTCGCGGATCACGCCGAGGTCGGCTACGCGCACAACCTCCTCATCGATCTCCTCTTCGAGACCGGCGTGACGGGCGCGATGCTCTGGGTGCTGGCGCTCGCCATCGGGCTCCGCGCCGCATGGTCGCGGCTTCGTCGCGAGCCGATGCTTCCGATGGCGCTCGCCATGCTCGCCGCGACGATCGCGGGCGCCCAGTTCGACCACGCGCTTGCCCGGGGGATCCCCTCCGCGCTCCTCTTGCTGCTTGGGCTCCTCGTCCTCGTGCCGCGACCAGATCAGGAGGCGCTCGCGTCGCGGGGACTCGGTCGGGAGGACGACTGGCTCGACGGATGGCTCGGCGGATGGCTCGGCGGCGCATCGTGGCGCAAGGACGCCCCGAGCATCGGGCGGTCGGTCGGGAGCACCGCATGAACGCCCGGTCCGACCCGATCGCGCCGATCCTCGTCGAGCCGCGGCTCGCCGGGGGGCGCGGACACTACGCGGAGCTCGCCCGCGCGATCGTCGCCGGTCTCTCGGACCGCGCCGAGGAGGTCGAGATCGTCTCGGCGCCTGGCGCCGCCGCGACCTGCGGCGGGCTTGCCCCCGGCGGCGGTCGTCCGCGGATCGCATGGCAGGAGCGTCCGCTCGTCTCGGCGCTCGCCGAGGTCGAGACGCTCCGTCGCGCTGACCCTCGTCGCCGTCCCCTCCTCCTCACCGCGCGGGGCATCCACGCCGCGGCGTGCTCGATGCCGGGATCGTCCCCCGGGTCGCTGGAGCGCGGTGCGATCCTCTTCCACTGGCGACCCGGCGACCTCCCTGACCGCGTGCTCCATCGCGTGGCAGCCTCGGCGCGGCGCCGAGTGCTCGCGCTCGCGACGACGGAGGAGGTCGCGGCGTCCCTGCGAGCGCTCGGGTGGCGGCGGGTCCGCGCGATCGACTATCCGATCCTCGCGCCGCCGCCGCCCGCCGCGGCACCGTGGTCGCACGTCCTGATGGCGGGGTCGCTGCGGTTCAACAAGGGGCTCGCGAGCGTCGTGGCGCTCGCGGAGCGCTGGTCTCGCGACCGCGCCGAGATCCCCCTCCTCGTCCAGTCCTCGACCAAGCATGCCGGTCGGCACGGGCGCCGCGAGTCGCCGCTCCTCGCCCGCCTCGAGCGATCCGGTCACCGAGGTCTGCGATGCGACCCGGCACCCCTCGACCGCGCCGCCTACCTCGGGAACTTCCGCGGCGCAATCACCCTCGTCGCGTACGACCCCGCGACCTTCGCCGGTCAGGTCAGCGGCGTCGCCCTCGACGCGCTCCTCTCCGGATCGGCGATCGTCGCGAGCGAGGGCACCGAGCCTGCCTCGCTCGTCCGCGAGTTCGGCGCCGGCGAGGTGGTCGCGTTCGGCGATGCCGAGGCGCTTGATCGCGCGATCCGACGGCTCATCGAGCGATGGGAGGACGCCTCCGCCGCCGCGCGGCGGGCGGCGGCGGTGCTCGCGGCGCGTCACGACCCGCGGCGGTTCGTCGAGGCGTGGCTCTCGGGAGTCGGCTGACCGGCGCCTCGCGCCTCGAGCGATCCGCGCAGGCGATCGACCGCGGCGCGGTGATCGGTCATGAGCAGGCTCGGCGTCCGCCGGAGCCGCCCGGCGAGCCATCGAAGCGGGGCGGCGCCGACCGCGAGGCGGCGGAGCGGACCGAGCCCGCGCGACAGGACGTGCGTCCAGCCGATCCTCGTCCACGCCATCCCGAGCCTCGACGCGACGAGGCGGATCGACCGCTCCGCCATGAACCCGACGTGCTGCCCGTGCTCGGGCGCGTAGTACGGCCACGCGGCGAGCGGCGGCGGCTCGCCTTGCTCCTCGGGGAGCACCTCCGTCGAGAAGATCACGAGGTCGGTCATCGGGCCGACCGATCCGAAGAACTCCCAGGGATCGACGAGGTGCTCCACGACCTCGAGGGCGACCACCGCGCTCCAGCGTCGGCTCGCGGGCTCCGCCTCGAAGCCGCGCGCGAAGAGGTTCGTGCAGCGTGGATCCCAGTGGAGGCAGTCGATCCCGGCGTCGCGGAGGAGCCGCGTGAGCGTCCCGTGCCCGCCGCCCCAGTCGAGCACCGGACCTCCGAGGGCGTCGGCGACCGCGAGGACGTCGCGGATCCTGCGGGCGCTTCGGATCGACCGACGCAGCAGCCCGAGGTCGGTCGAGGTGATGGCGTCCGCGTACGCCTCGTCGAGCCACGAGGGCGAGGCGAACTGCACGTAGCCGCACGAGCGGCAGCGATGAAGCCGCGCGGGCCACTGCCCAAGCACCAGCCCGCGGTCGAGCACGTCGGTCCCGCCTCCGCAGAGGCGGCAGCGAGCCTCGTCCGCATGATCTCGCGCGTCGGCGTCGCCGGGCGGCATCGCCCGAAGGTAGCGTCGCAGGGCGGCGGTCGAGCGGATCGCCGCGATCGACCGAACCCTTGCGCCGGCGGTCAGGTCGGACTGGTAGTCTCGCGGGCGATGCCAGCGCTGCGCGAGCCCGCCGCCGCTCCAGCCTCCTCGGAGAGGAAGGTCTGGTTCTCCCCCGAGGGGCTCGTGCTGCAGCGCCTCGGCGGCGTGAGCCGCTCGTTCTGCGAGGTCGCCCGCGGGCTCGACGAGGCGCCAGACCTCGGCTGGCGACCGACCATCCACGCGGCGCTCCACAGCAACGTCCACCTCCGCGAGCTTGCCCGCGATGCTCGCGCCCGCGGTCGCGCCTCGCTGGTGGCAGGTCGATCCACCAGGCTGCCGGGGGAGCTCCGCAAGGCCGCCTTCCGCTGGTCGCGCTCCCGCTTCGACGCCGCGGTCCGCGCTGCCTGGCAGGGATCGCTCGTCGTCCACGACACCGGGCACGAGTTCTCGCCGCGCTCGCCCGTCCCGGTGGTGATCACGGTCCACGACCTCATCAACGACGAGGATCCCGCCTACCGAGAGTCACGACCGGCGGCGCTCGCCGCGAAGGAGCTCGCGATCGATCGCGCGACGCGCATCGTCGTGCCCTCGCTCGCCACCCGCGACGCGCTCCTCCGCGTCCACCGGGTCGAGGAGGACCGGGTGGACGTGATCCCCCACGGGCTCCGCCTTCCGTCGCCCCGCGGCGAGCGAGCGATCGAACGTGGCTATCTGCTGCACGTCGGTTCGCGGGGACGCTACAAGGACTTCCCGACGGCGATCCGCGCCTTCGCGGCGCTCCGGCGCTCCGGCTACGAGGGGATCCTCGTCAACGTGGGGGGCGGGCGAATCCGCGCTGGCGAGGTCGCCCTGATGCGAGAGCTCGACCTCGGCGACGAGCTGGTGCGGGTCCTCTCGGCGGACGACGAGACCCTCTCCACCCTGTACGCATTCGCGGATGCCCTGGTGGTGCCGTCGCGCATCGAGGGCTTCGGGATCCCGATCCTCGAGGCGATGTCGCTCGGCTGTCCGGTCGCGTGCATGCGTGCCCCCGGCTGCGCGGAGGTCGCCGGGGATGCCGCGATGCTCGCGGAGGTCGGCGACGACGTGTCGCTGGCGAGGAACCTCGGGAGCCTGGTGGGCGAGCCGTCCACCCGCGCGAGGATCGTCGCCGCTGGTCGCGCCCGCGCCGCGAGGTTCACCTGGTCCGCCGCCGCGGCGGGCTACGCCGCGTGCTATGCCGCGGCGCTCGACGCCGGCGCCACGCGGCCGCCTCCGGCGGCGCGGGGCGTTCCCCCGGTCCGCATCAAGGACTACCTCGGCGCCGGCATCCATGCCCTTACCCGTCTGCGGCGCGGTCTGCCCGCGGACCTCGATCGAGTCCTCTTTCACGCCCCGCGGGGCACGGTGGAGTCGCTGGAACTCGCCTGCCGCGGCGGAGGCGACGCGTGCATGACGCTGCGGGAGGAGGTCCCGGCGTCGCTCCCGCGGGTCCACGACCTCGCCGGCGTCCGCTGGCGCGAGCTCGACTCGGGCGCCGTCCCGGCCGAAGGACGCCCGCACCTCGTCGCCCGCCTCGTCGAGGGACGGGTGCTCGGGAGGCAGTCGGCGGTCCTGACCCGCGATGGCGACGTCGTGCTCGACGCCTCGCCGGTCCTCACGCCCGGCTGCATGCGCTTCGGCGCTGCGCAGGACCCCGAGATGCACCGGGCGCTTCGGCGCTACGTGTGGCTTCCCGCGCCGCGGCGGATCGACGCGCCGATCGTCGTCGCGGGCTGCGCCGGCGCGGGGAACTACTACCACTGGCTGCTCGAGGCGCTGCCGAGGCTCCTTGCGGTGCGCGAGGCCGGGCTGCTCGCGGCGGAATCGGCGATCGCGATCCCCCGCTCGCGCCTGCCCGCGATCGCGGAGAGCCTCGAGATCCTCGGGATCGATCCCACTCGCTGCATCCCGATGGGCTCGCTGACCCAGCTCGCCTCGCGGGAGGTCATCGCCTCGACGGCGATCGGTCACCTGCTCGGACCGACGCCGGACCTCGCGCGGTCGCTGCGGCAGGCGTATCTCGGCGCGGCTCGCCCCTTCGCGTCGCGCCGGCTGCTCGTCCTCCGCCGCGGGGCGCGTCGGATCGGCGAGGAGACGGCGCTGGTGGAGGCGCTCCGACCCTTCGGCTTCGAGCCGGTGCGCCTCGAGACGCTCTCCTTCGTCGAGCAGATCGGCGCCTTCGCCGGCGCCGAGGCGGTGGTCGCGCCGCATGGCGCGGGGCTCTCGAACCTCGTCTGGTGCGGCCGGGAGACCCGGGTGCTCGAGATCCTTCCGGCGAGCTACCTGCACCCCTGCTTCCGCGTGCTCGCCGCGGCGGTGGGGCTCCGCCACGACTTCCTCGTCGCGCCGGTCGACGGCGATGGCGCGATGCGCGTCGACCGCGACGCCGCGAGGCGCTGGGCGGTCTCGCTCGCCGACGCGGAGACTCCCGCCGAGGCGGCGTCGATCGGCGGACGATGACGCCTCAGCGCCTCGGCGACCGCAGCACGCCGACGAACGGCAGGTTCCGGTAGAGCCCGTCGAAGTCGAGCCCGTAGCCGACCACGAACTCGTCGGGAATCTCGAAGCCGACGTGCTCGCACGGAAGATCCGCCGGCGCCCGCGACGGCTTGCGGAGGAGGACCACCGCCCGCAGCGACGCCGGCTGCTGCCTGAGCACCTCGCCGCGGAGGAAGCGGAGCGTCTGCCCCGAGTCGAGGATGTCGTCGACGAGGACGACGTGCCGACCGGCGAGCCCCTGCGGCACCGGAAGGGCGAGGCGCGGTCCGCGGCTCGTGGTCGCGGTGCCCGGGTAGCTCGAGACCATCGCGAGCTCGAGCCGAAGCTTCTGCGGCAGGCGACGCACGAGGTCGGCGACGAAGAGCATGCTGCCGGTCATCACCGGCATCAGCACGATGCCCTCGTCTCCCGCCCCTGCCGCCGCGAGGTCCCGCCGCAGCGCCGCGGCGAGCTCGTCGACCCGCGCGGCGATCGCCTCGGCGGAGACGAGCACCCGCTCGACGTCGGCATGGGCGTCGCTCGACCGCGGGTCGCTCATCCGCCTGACCTTGACCCGAGCCGCGCGAGGATCCGCTCGCGGGCGTCCTTCGCGTCCGCCTTGCCGCCGCTTGACTTCATCACGTGCCCCACGATGCGGCCGATCGCGGCGACCTTGCCGCCCCGCACGTCCTCGGCGGCGGCGGCGTTCGCGGCGATCGCCTCGTCCACCCAGCGGTCGAGCGCCGCGTCGTCCCGCACCTTCACGAGCCCCTTCTCCGCGGCGAGCGCCGCGGCGTCGCGGTCCGCCTCGCAGAGGAGCCCAAAGAGGAGGTCGGCGCCCTGGGCGTCGATCGCTCCCTCGGCGCGGAGGCGCACCAGCTCCGCGACCCGGCGCGGCGAGATGCCGAGCTCGTGGATCGCCCCGCCCGCCTCGTTCGCCCGCTTGGCGCCGGCGTTCAGCAGCAGCTTCGCGCAGTCGTGCCCCGCGTCGCGGGCGCCGAGACCGCCCTCCGCGGCGAGCCGCTGGCAGTCCTCGAAGAAGCGGCAGAGGTCGCGGTCCGCGACGAGGGCGTGGGCATCCTTCTCGGGAATCCCGAAGGAGTCGACGTAGCGGCTCCGCCGGGCGAGCGGCAGTTCGGGGAGCTCCGCGCGGATCGACTCGAGCCACGCGTCGTCCACCTCCACCTCCACGAGGTCCGGCTCGGGGAAGTAGCGGTAGTCGTGGGCGTCCTCCTTCTCGCGCTGCAGGACGGTCACGAGCTTCTGGTCGTCCCAGCCGCGGGTCGTCTTCGCGCCGGGTCCCATCACCCGGCCGTCGGCGAGCCATGCCTCGACCTGCCGCCGCGCCTCGAACTCGATCGCCCCGCGGAGCGCCCGGAAGGAGTTGAGGTTCTTCACCTCGACGACCGGCGTGCGCACCTCGCGGCCGTCCTCGAGGTCGAGGACGAGGTTGATGTTCGGCTCGAAGCGCATGTGACCGCGCTGCATGACGCCCTCGGTGACGCCGAGGAAGCGGCAGAGGTTCCGGAGCTCCTGCGCAAAGGTCACCACGTCCTCGGCGCAGGTGAAGTCGGGGGCGGTGACGATCTCCAGGAGCGGCGTGCCCGCGCGGTTCAGGTCGACCAGCGAGCCCTCGTAGCGGTGACCGCCCGGAAGCTCGTGCCCGAGCTTGCCGGTGTCCTCCTCGAGGTGCGCCCGGATGATCCCGATCCGCGCGGTGCCGCCCGCCGCGGCGGGGACGTCCATCGCCCCGTCCCCGCAGAGCGGCAGGTCGTACTGGCTGATCTGGTAGCCCTTCGGCAGGTCGGGATAGAAGTAGTTCTTGCGGTCCCAGCGGCTCGTGCGGGCGATCGTGCAGCCGAGCGCCATCCCCACCATCGCCGCCATCTCGACCGCGCGGCGGTTCATGACCGGAAGCGCTCCCGGAAGCCCGGCGACCACGGGATCGACGAGGGTGTTCGGCGGCGCGTCGTGGAAGTCCGGATGCGCCGGGTTCGGCGCCCGGCTGAACATCTTCGAGCGCGTCGCGAGCTCCACGTGGATCTCGAGCCCGACGATCAGGCGGGTGGCGCGAAGGCGCGGCGGCGCGGCGGAGGTCATGCGCGGATGATACGGACGGCTCGACGCCGACCCGCGCGTCCGGCGGCGCCGCTCAGCCGCGGGTCGTCTCGTTGTCGAGCACCGTCCACGACCGAGGCAGGATCTCGGGGTGGAAGAGCGATCCCTTCATCCAGTGACGCGGCACGACCTGCGTGCCGCCCTCCGCGGCGAGCCGCGCCCCCCACCAGCTGAAGGTGCTGTTGGCGACGAGGTGGTGCCGGCATGCCGCGAGGATCGCGAGGTCGTCGAGCGGATCGGTCGGGTGCTCGGCAGAGGCGAGGTGCGTCGGTCCCGGAAGCTCCAGGTTCACGCGGCACCACGCCGGCTCGTCGCTCACCACCACGAACGAGAGCCCGCCATGCCGCTCGCGCAGGATCTCCGCGCCGCGGGCGTACCAGTCGGGACTCAGGTTCACGATCGTGTCGGCGAACTTCGGCTTGAGGTAGTCGCCGCGGCGCACGTGGACGCCGACGACCGGTCCCATCGAGCGGATCCGCTCGAGCCACCGCCGCGCGTACTCGGACGCCGCGGGAGGTCGGATCGCCGCGCGGAGCGACTCGACCTGCGGCGCGACGAACCGATCGACCGCGAGGATCCCCGCGACCACGATGAACTGGTCGGGAGGCACCGCGGTCGGGTCGGCGATCACCGCCGAGACCTCGTCCGGCTCGACGAGCACCCGCGCCTCCGGCAGCGGACGACCGCGCGACGCCTGCTTGAGGCTCCCCCTCGACCGACCTGCGGCGCGATCCTCCTCGGGTCTGGTCTGCCGCGCCTCCGACTGGATCCGCAGGAGGTCGGGGTCGCGGGCAAGCCGGGCGAGCTCGTAGCGGCGGTCGGCGTCCGCGCCGAGCCCGCGGATCCACGCCCTCGCCGCGAGGAACGCCCGTCGCGCCCGGGTCTGATCGGACCGCCGGTAGCACACCTCCACGGCTCGACCCGTCGCCCGCGCGATCCCTCGCGCCGCCGCGAACTGGAAGAGCTGGTTGCCCACGCCCCCCGTGGCGGCGATCACGACCGGTCGCATTCGCCGATGCTACCCCCCTGCGCCGATGAACGACCCTCCGGCGGATCCCGACCGCGGTGGTCCGCGGACTCCCCCACGACTCGTCCGACGAACCCCCGATGCACGCGATCCTCCTCGCCACGCCTCTCGCGACGCTCGCCGCCGCGAGCCTCGCCGCCCCGCCGCCCTCCTCGACGGGACCGGTGAGCGCCTCCCCGCTTGAGGTCCCCCGGTCGATGACGCCGCTGAAGCAGGCGATCGACGCGAGATGGAGCGGTCCCGAGGGCGCGACGATCGTCCTCCTCGATCACGAGGGTCGGATCCTCGACGAGACCGGTCCGCTCGCGACGGGAGCGTTCCGCCTCTGCGAGGCGCTGCCCGCGATCGACTCGCTCGACCGCGCCGCGTGGCTGCAGCCGATCTCCGGCGGCGAGCCGCTCGGCTCGGCGTGGGTGATCGTGCCGCTCCGCGACCGCCCGCCGATCCGCGTGGCGCCCGCGGTGCGACCCGACGGCAAGACCCCGTACACGAAGGTCGTCGGATGGGGCGATCAGCCGCTCGATCCGGACGTCGGTCCGGCGCCGGAGGAGTGGAGGGGATTCACGCCGCCGCAGCTTGGTGGCTTCCGGCTCTTTCCCGAGATGGACGCCGTGCTGGAGACCGACCGCGGCGCGATCGTGGTCGCGCTCCGACCCGACGAGGCGGCGAACACCGCGTGGAACTTCCGCGAGCTCGTCGCGGAGGGTCTCTACGACGGCACCATCTTCCATCGCGTCGTTCCGCTCGACCGCGAGGGACGCCCCTTCGTCATCCAAGGCGGCGACCCGACCGGCGAGGGCGAGGGCGGACCCGGCTACTCGATCCCGCTCGAGCCGAGCCGGCTCCGCCACGACTTCGGCGTGATCTCGATGGCGCGGGACGACGATCCGGACTCCGCCGGCAGCCAGTTCTTCATCGGGCTCTCCCGCGACGGCACCGCGCGGCTCGACGGGCAGTACGCGGCGTTCGGCGAGGTCGTCGATGGCGCGGAGGTCATCACCGCGATCGCCGCGGTCCCGATCGCCGACGCCGGTCGCGGGCGACCGGAGGCGCCGCCGGTCGTGACGCGGGCGTTCCTGCGGTCGGCGCCGCCGCGACGCCCCGGCGAGGGACGTCCCGACCGCCGCGTGCTGCCGCTCTCGCCGCTTCCACCTTCCGCGCCGCCGGAGCCGGACGCGGCGGTCGATCCGGGTCGATGACCTCGACGACCCGATCGGCGCCTGCCCGTACGATGCGTCGATGCCCTATCCCACCGTGACCATCGAGACCGACCTCGGGACCTTCCGGGTCGAGTTGTGGAACGACGTGGCGCCGAAGCACGTCGAGAACTTCCTGAAGCTCGCCAACAGCGGCTTCTACGACAACCTCGCCTTCCACCGGATCCTGCCCGGCTTCGTCATCCAGGGGGGCTGCCCCCGCGGCGACGGCACCGGCGGTCCCGGCTGGCGGGTGCCCGCGGAGTTCAACGACCGCGCCCACGAGGAGGGCGTCCTCTCGATGGCGCGCTCCGCGGATCCGAACTCGGCGGGAAGCCAGTTCTTCGTCTGCCTCGGTCGCGAGCATTGCAGGCACCTCGACAAGCAGTACACCGCCTTCGGCAAGGTCATCTCGGGGATCGAGGCGGTGCGGGCGATCGGCGGCGTGCCCGCGGACCGCTCGAGCGGTCGTCCGAAGAACCCCCCGAAGATGACCAAGGTCCGGCAGGACGCGGTCGCCGCCTGACGCGGGCGCCCGACCTCTCAGCGCAGACCCTCGGGCGCGATCGGACCTCCCTGGCAGCAGGGATCGATGTTCGTGCCGCAGAAGCGGCACTGACCATGCCCATGCACGTCGATCACCTCGAGCGGTCGCCCGCACGCGGGGCAGCGCGGGGGCGGCGCGGGTCGAGCGTTCTTGCTCGCCTGAGCCGCAGGCGGCGTGCCCACGGGCCGCCGCGGGTCGCCGCCGCTCACGGCGAGATGCCTCGACCCTCGCGCGGCGCCGAGAAGCCGGTCGGCAGCAGGTAGCGCGACGAGCCCTCCTCGATCACGAGTCCGCTCACCCGCAGGATCCTCGGCGCCGAGGGAGAGGACGCCGCCGCCTCGAGCCGCTCGAGCATCGCGCAGGGAAGGAGCTCGAGCTGCGGATCCCGCGCGCCGGTGCCGTCCGCCTCGGGCACGAAGATCATCGTCCCGCTCGCGAGGTCGCGCCGCAGGTGCCCGCGGCGCGAGTGCAGGCGATGCTCGCGAACCGGCACGACCTCGACGCCGGCGTCGACGGAGACCGCCCGTGGCGCCCGGTCGGCTCGCGCGAGGAGCTCCGCCTCGAGCCGCGCCGCGGCATCGTCGCCCGCGAGGAACGCGTCGGAGGGATCGGCGACGGGCGGCGCCCCGGCGCCTTCCGGCGCCGGCGCGACCGTCGGCGCCGTCGACTCGACGAAGCCGATCGCGCTCGCGAGGAGGTAGTTCCGCCCCCGGTGGACGAGGACCTTGCCGAAGAGCTCGACGTCGCGCGACTCGATCGCCGACCGATCGCCCGCCGCGACCGCCTCGATCTCCGCGCGGACCTCGCCGGGCAGGATCACGAGCGCCCGCTCGAGCTCCTGCGAGGAGACCCGCGGGCGGAAGACCCACACCCGATCGACCTCGTCGAAGGAGACTCTTCCGACCGCCCCGACGAGGACGGTGCCCTCGCCGAGGAGGGGGACGCGACCAGCGCGAGCCACGGTCACCTTGGGCGGCGCCGCCTCGCCCGCAGGCGGGGCGTCCTGCGCGATCGCGACCGTCGCCGCGAGGCACGCGAGCAGGCAGGCGGTTGGCGTCGGGGTCGGTCGCACGGCGTCCTCGAGAAGGCGGCGGGTCGAGCGCGAGTCTACGTCCGAAACTCTCCTGCGGTGGCGGTCGCGAGGACGGTCCGGCGAACTGAAGCCGCACGCCGCCAGCGTCCGATCCTTCCTCCTCATGCGACCCGCGATGCTGCTCGGAAGGACCCTCTCGCTCGCCCTCTCGCTCGCCCTCTCGCTCGGAGCCTGCTCGGCCCCTCGCCTCTCGCACCAGGACGCGCCCGCCGCGCGGACCGAGTCCGGCGTGCAGAAGGCGTCGATGGATGCGCGGCTCGTCGTGGTGATGGCGCCGTTCGCCGATCCCGGCTCGAACCCGCTCGGCTGGAAGGGCGTCGGCCCGGCGGTCTCGGACGCGGTCGCCCGCATGCTTCGGAACGACCATGCGGTCGACGTCCGGATCCTCTCGAAGGATCCGGGCGGCGACCGCGAGGCGCGTCTCGCCGCCGCCCGCGCGCTCGCGCCGGACGCCGACTACCTCGTCGTCGGACGCGTCACCGACTTCCTCCACACCGCCGAGGTGGGAGGCGGCACCCTCACGCGGACGGGTCTCTTCGGAAGCCGCAACGAGGCGTTCGTCGCGGTCGAGCTCGAGGTGATCCGGCTCGAGGACGGTCTCGTCGTCCGGCAGGACCTCCTTCGAAGCGCCGAGGACGTCCCGAAGGAGGTCACGCTCCGCGACGGCTACGACGGACTCTCCCCGCGCAGCTACCTCTTCTGGTCGACGCCCCTCGGCGAGGCGACCTCCGAGGCGGTCGCGGAGGTGGTCGCGGTGGTCGAGGAGCTGCCGACCGCGAGCGGGCTGCGCCTCGAGATCGCCTCGGTGAAGGGGCGACGCGAGGTGATCCTCGACGTCGGTCGAAACGCCGGGCTCTCGACCGGCGACCGGCTTCGCCTCGTCGAGCGCGACGGCACGACCGAGGTGCGCGACGCGGTGACGAGGCAGGCGATCGGGGCGGAGCTGATCTCGGTCCGCGGCGACTCGGCGGTCGCCTACCTCAGCGGCGAGCCCGCCGCGACGGTGGACCTCGTCGGTCTTCGCCTTGTCCCCGCCGGCTCGCTCCGCACGGCGAACGCCGCGGAGAAGTGATGCATCGGATCGGTCGTTGACGGAGACCCCGCCGACCTGCGAAGATTCCCCTCCCCGGCCGAGTACCCAAGTGGCCCAAGGGGACGGATTGCAAATCCGTTATTCGTGGGTTCGAATCCCACCTCGGCCTTCGCCCCCGGACGCCCAGCGCCGGGGGCGTTCCTTTGCGCGGCAGATCAGGTCCACGCCCCGAGGAGCTGGGCAAGGTCCGCGCCGTTCACGACGCCGTCGCCGTTGAAGTCGGCGGTGCCGGGTCCGCCCCACTGGGCGAGCAGGATCGACAAGTCGGCGCCGTTGACGATGCCGTCGCCGTTGAGGTCGTAGGGGTTCGTGGAGGGCGGCACGAAGGTGACGACCAGCTGCGGGCGCCACGCCGAGGTGGACTCGCGGGTCTCGAAGCGCCGCACGTTCTGCGGCACGACCTCGTTGCCGATCACCGCCCAGCCATGGTTCGAGGCGGGATCGTCAAGCCACGCCTGCACGTCGGCGACCATGCCGGCGCTCGACGCGAAGGTGTAGAAGCCGACCGCGCCGACCGAGGTCGAACCGCTCGGCGCTGCGGCGAACTGCCCGCCCGGCGTCGTCCAGGGAAGGTCCGGGTGGAAGCGGCTGACCCAAGTCGCGCTGCCCGGCGTCGCGGGCGCGCCGCCGCCGCCGAAGGAGACCGACGAGCCCTCGCCCCAGCTCGCGAGCATGCGGTGGAGCTTGATCAGCTGCGCCTGGCTACCCGTGGGGACCTTGCTGCAGCGGACCTGCAGGGTGACCGCGGTGATCGTGCTTCCCGCGGGCACCTGCGCGGCGACGTCGAACTGCAGGAGCCCGCGCCGGAGCGTCGTGCCGCCGTTCGAGCCGACCCGACCGGAGTAGAAGCTCGTCGAGGCGCCGGCGCTGACGGGAAGCGAGGGATCCTCGATCAGGGTGTTGTCCTTGACCGTGGTCATCTCGACGACGTCCGCCGAGGCGGGCGCGGTCCACGCGAGGATCGCGCCGGCGATCGCGAGGATCGGGATGCGGCGCAGGGCAGGCAGGGTGAGGTGCAGGGCGTTCATGAGGTGCTTCTCCCGTCGTGGGTCCACTCGACCTCGTCCGCTTCTCCGCGGCGAGGTCCCGGATTCATCCGCTGCTCCAGGCGCCGAGGAGGATCGCGAGGTCCGCCCCGTTCACGATCCCGTCGTCGTTCAGGTCCGCGGGACCCGAGCCTCCCCAGGCACCGAGGAGGATCGCGAGGTCCGCCCCGTTCACGATCCCGTCGTGGTTCAGGTCCGCGGGGTCGCCTGCGTCGGCGACCGACACCGCGAGCTGGATCACGAGCGACGCCGCGCGGGCGCCGGGAAGGTCCTCGTCAGAGACCTCGATCTCGATCGAGCCCTGCCATCCCTTCGTCGGCACGAGCGCCGGATCGACCGAGACGCGGAGGACGCCGGGAAGCACGCCCACCGTCGCGGGCGCCTCGACGAGGGAGATCGGTCCCGGCGCCACGAGGACCTCGTCCACCTCGAGCACCCCCTGCGGCGGCGGCGCCGGCAGGTTGTAGATCAGGAACTCGACGACCTGCGGCGTGCCCGGCTCGACCTCGATCGACGCCTCGATCTCCTCGACGACCGCGCCCGCCTCGAGCGAGGGTCGCGCGGGCTCGAGCACCTCCGCCTGTGCCTGCAGCGGGAACACCGCGTTCGCGACCTCGCCGCTCGCCCGCGCCTCGACCACGACGTCGAGCGTCCCGGCGGTCGAGCAGTCGAGGAGGACCGTCGCGGTCACGGTCGCCGGCAGGAGCGGCGCCGTCGCGGAGGTCGCGCCGACCGCGCCCTCGACGCCCTCGACGGTCACCGCGATCGGGGCGCTCCGCTGGAGGTTCGCGCCCGGAGCGCCGTTCGAGAGGACCACCGCGATCGGCACCGTCGCGCCGCGGAACGCCCGCCCGAGGTCGTCGCTCATCGCCGCCACGAGGACCCCGGGGAGCCGGAGGTCGGTCGCGACCGGCAGGTGGTCGCTCGAATCGAAGAGCGCATCCGCGAGCGCGTTCGAACGGGCGACCTGCCCGGGGAAGTAGAGGTTGTTCCCCGCGTTGATCGCCTGGTCGTAGTGCGCGCCGTCGTTGCCGACCGATCGATAGGTGCCGCCGATGAGGTCGAGCCCGGCGCCATCGGAGAGCGCGGGCGAGACGAGCTGGAAGTCGAAGCGGTCGTCCATCGCGCCGCCGACGAGCCCGCCGACCGAGACGTCGCGGGGCGACTGCGAGTGCTTGAGGGCGTTCGACCCGCCGGACCACGAGCCGCTGCCGAGCGGATCGAGCAGCCCGCCGCCCGCGAGGAGCGCGACGTAGGCGGACTCGGTGTTGACGTAGAGGTTGAGGTCGCCGACGAGCATGATCCGCGAGCCCGCGGGGAGCGTCGCCATGTCGGCGCGGAGCGCGTTCGCGCCGGCGAGGCGCGCCGCCCGGCTCTCGGCATCGTTGCTTGCCTTGAGGTGGCTGCCGTAGATCCAGAGCGAGCCGATCGGCTCGGGATAGCCGACGAGGCGCAGGCTCCAGCGGTCGCTGTTGCGTCCGGCGCCCGTCGCGATGTCGCGGTGCTGCGCGGCGACCTCCTGCAGGCGGTCGGAGCGGTAGAAGAGCGCGATGGCGCCGCCGGAGGAGTCCTCCGAGGGCGAGCTCGTGTAGGTCGCGAGCTGGTAGGGCACGCCACCCGCGCCGGCGGCGACGAGCGCGGAGATCCCGGCGAGCGAGGAGGAGGTGACCTCCTGGAAGACCACGATCGAGGGCGCCTCGGCGAAGCCGGGGCGGTCGTCCTCGGCGAGGGTCGCGAGCACCTCCTCGATGGCATCGGGGTCGCCCTGGAGCCGCGCGATGTTCCAGGTCACCACGCGGACCTGCGCCGACGCCGAGAGGGCGAGCGTCCACGCCGCGGTGGCGCCGACGAACACCCGCCAACGCACCGCGCGACGCTCGACCATCGGCTTCGTGAGCTCCTGAAGGCGGACCTTGGAAGGGTGTCACACGCGGCGGACCGCGACCCGGTTCGAGGATAGTCCGAGGCATCGGGGAGACCACCGCGAGTCCACGAGGAGATGGGAGATCGCCCGGGCGGGAGGGGCGTTATCGGGGCGGGGGCTGGCGGACGCCTTCCGTCGTCGGGGGACTTCGGGTCGGTGGACGAGGACCCGGTGGACCCAGTGGACCCGGTGGACAGGTGGGTGGGCGAAGCGCTGCAGTGACGGGCGGGAGCCTTGCGAGGAACGAGCTTCCGGAGTCACGCAAGCCTTCCGTCGCACAGGCTCGCGCGGCGGCCGCCTTCCGTCGTCATGGGACTTTGAATCGGTGGACGTGGACCCGGTGGACCCAGTGGACCCGGTGGACAACTGGGTGGGCGAAGCGCTGCAGTGACGGGCGGATGCCTGACGAAGCACGGGCAAGCGGAGTCGCGGACGCCTGCCGTAGCACAGGCTCGCGGGGCGGCCGCCTTCCGTCGTCATGGGACTTTGAATCGGTGGACGTGGACCCGGTGGACCCAGTGGACCCAGTAGACAACTGGGTGGGCGAAGCGCTGCACCATGGATGATGGATGCCTTCCGAAGCACGGGCTTCCGGAGTCACGCACGCCTGCCGTAGCACAGGCTCGCGCGGCGGACGCCTTCCGTCGTCATGGGACTTCGGATCGGTGGACGTGGACCCGGTGGACCCAGTGGACCCGGTGGACAGGTGGGTGGGCGAAGCGCTGCGGCGACGGGCGGGAGCCTTGCGAGGAACGGGCTTCCGGAGTCACGCACGCCTGCCGTAGCACGGCAACTAAACCCCGCGCCTGCGGCCGCAGGCGCCGTGTCCGGACTCTCGTGAGACGTGCGCACCAACGTCCACCGTCCACACGCCGTCCACCTCCACTGGGTCCACAAGGTCCACTGGGTCCACAGGCCACGCCCGTGTGCGCACCTCGACGGTCGGCCAGGCGGCCACCCGCGCCGTATCCGAAGCCTCTCGAGACTCCCGAAGCACCAGCACCCGAACCCAGCGCCTGCGGCCGCAGGCGCCGCGTCCGAAGCCACCCACGCCTTCCGTCGCACAGGCTCGCGCGGCGGACGCCTTCCGTCGTCATGGGACTTCGGGTCGGTGGACGTGGACCCGGTGGACCCAGTGGACCCGGTGGACGACTGGGTGGGCGAAGCGCTGCGGTGACGGGCGGGAGCCTTGCGAGGAACGGGCTTCCGGAGTCACGCAAGCCTTCCGTAGCACAGGCTCGCGCGGCGGATGCCTTCCGTCGTCGTGGGACTTTGAATCGGTGGACGTGGACCCGGTGGACCCAGTGGACCCGGTGGACAGGTGGGTGGGCGAAGCGCTGCAGTGACGGGCGGATGCCTTCCGACGCACGGGCTTCCGGAGTCACGCACGCCTTCCGAAGCACGGCACCCGAACCCCGCGCCTGCGGCCGCAGGCGCCGTGTCCGGACTCCCGCGAGACGAGCGCACCAACGTCCACCGTCCACACGCCGTCCACCTCCACTGGGTCCACAAGGTCCACTGGGTCCACAGGCCACGCCCGTGTGCGCACCTCGACGGTCGGCCAGGCGGCCGCCCGCGCCGTGTCCGAAGCCTCGCGAGACTCCCGAAGCACCAGCACCCGAACCCAGCGCCTGCGGCCGCAGGCGCCGCCCTGCCCTCAGGTCACCACGTTGACCATCCGCCCCGGCACGACGATCACCTTCTTGGGCGGTCTGCCGCCGAGATGAGGGACGACCTGCGGGTCGCCGAGCGCGATCGCCTCGATCTCTGCAGCGCTCGCCTTCGCGGGCACCTTGATGCGTGCCCGCAGCTTCCCCTGCACTTGCACGGGGATCTCGACCTCGTCCTCGACGAGCATCGCGGGATCGAAGGACGGCCACGCCGCGCGATGAAGCCCGCCGGTCGCGCCGAGGCGCGCCGCGATCTCGTCGGCGACGTGGGGCGCGAACGGCCAGAGGATCCGCGCGAGGCGCTCGAGCTGGTCGCGGGTCATGCCGCCCCGCGTGGGATCGGTCATGCCGGTCGGGCGGGTCGCCGCGTTGACGAGCTCGATCAGCGCCGCGATCGCGGTGTTGAACGCGAGGCGCTCGATGTCCTCCCCGACCTTCGCGATGGTGCGGTGGAGCAGCTTCTCGATCGCGGGATCCGCGGTCGCCGCGCCGAGCGGCTCGCCGGTCCGCTCGTCGATCGCGAGCCGCCACGTCCGCTGGAGGAAGCGGAAGACGCCCACGATGTCGCGGGTGTTCCAGGGCTTCGACGCCTCGAGCGGACCCATGTACATCTCGTAGAGCCGGAAGGTGTCGGCTCCATGCTCGGCGATCACGTCGTCTGGATTGACGACGTTGCGGAGCGACTTCGACATCTTCGCGGCGATCTGCGTCACCGCCTCGCCGGTCGCCTTCTCGACGAAGGTTCCGTCCGACCGCTCCTCGACGAGGTCCACCGCGACGAGGCTCTTGTCGCGCCGCTGGTAGGCGAAGCTCGTGATCATCCCCTGATGGAAGAGCCGACCCATCGGCTCCGGGGTCGAGACGAGCCCGAGGTCGAAGAGCATCTTGTGCCAGAATCGCGCGTAGAGCAGGTGGAGCACCGCGTGCTCCGCGCCGCCGACGTAGAGGTCGACGCCTCCGGCGTGGCAGGTCGCGGGATCGAAGCGGTCCGGAGCCGGTCCCGCGCCCGCGGAGCGCCGGCGGGAGAGCATCCAGTAGCGCTCGGCGCCGGCATCGACGAAGCGATCGATCGCCCGCGGCGAGCAGTAGCGGAGGTAGTACCAGCAGCTCCCTGCCCAGCCGGGCATGGTGTTGGTCTCGCGCACGACCGGCGCGTCGGGAGGAAGGACCGCCGGGTCCACTCCCGCGGCGCCGGCGGTGGTCCTTGCCCAGTCGGCGGCCTTCGCGAGCGGCGGCTGCGGCGAGTCGCTCTCGATCGGCGAGTAGTCGGCGAGCGGCGGCAGCGCCACCGGCAGCGCCGACGCCGACACGGGGTGATGCAGCCCTTCCGCGTCGTAGACGATCGGGAAGGGCTCGCCCCAGTAGCGCTGCCGCGAGAAGAGCCAGTCGCGGAGGCGGTAGTTCGTTCGTCGCGCCCCGAGCCGCCTCGCCTCGAGCCACGCGATCACCGCCGCCTTCGCCGGCGCCGTCGCGAGCCCGTCGATCGAGAGTCCGGTCGCGGCGCTCGCGCTCCGCACCGCGGTGCCCTCGCCGGAGTTCGCCTGCTCGCCGGTGAAGGGCGTGCCCGGCACCTCGACGACCTGCACGATCGGGAGATCGAACGCCCGCGCGAACTCGAAGTCGCGCTCGTCGTGCGCGGGCACCGCCATGATCGCCCCGGTGCCATAGCCCATGAGCACGTAGTCGGCGGTCCAGATGGGAATGCGGCCGCCGGTCGCGGGATTCACCGCGTGAAGTCCCGTCGGGCAGCCGGTCTTCTCCTTCGACTGCTGGCGGTCGACGTCGGCGCGGTTCCGCGCCGCCTCGACGTACGCGGCGAGGCGGGGATCGCCCGACCGCGCGACCGCCCGCGCGACGAGCGGGTGCTCCGGGGCGACCACCATGTAGGTCGCGCCGAAGATCGTGTCGGGGCGCGTCGTGAAGACCTCGAGCGACTCGCCGGAGCCGTCGTCGAGCGCGAAGCGGACCTCCGCGCCCTCGCTCCGACCGATCCACTCCGCCTGCAGGGTCTTGGTGGACTCCGGCCAGTCGACGAGGGCGAGGTCCTCGAGCAGCCGGTCGGCGTAGGCGGTGATGCGGAACATCCACTGCTTGAGCGGCATCCGCAGCACCGGGTGACCGCCGCGCTCGCTCCGCCCGTCGATCACCTCCTCGTTGGCAAGCACCGTGCCGAGCTTCGGGCACCAGTTGACGGTCTGCTCGCCGAGGTAGGCGAGGCGATGCCGGTCGAGGTGCGCCTGCCGCTCGAGCCGCGAGCAGGCGCTCCAGCGGCGCGGTCCGGCGGCGGTCTCGATCGCGCGGTCCTCGCGGGCGAGCGTCGCCTCGAGCTCCGCGATCGGTCGCGCCTTCCGCAGCGCCGGATCGAACCACGAGCCGTACGCCTGCAGCCAGATCCACTGCGTCCAGCGGTAGTACCCCGGATCGATCGTCGCGAGCTCCCGCGACCAGTCGTAGCAGAAGCCGAAGCGCTTCAGCTGCCGGCGGAAGGTGTCGATCGCCTTCGTCGTCGTGACCTCGGGGTGGACGCCCGTCGCGATCGCGTACTGCTCGGCGGGCAGGCCGAACGCGTCCCAACCCATCGGGTGCAGGACGTTGAAGCCCTTCATCCGCTTGTAGCGGCAGATGATGTCGGTCGCGGTGTAGCCCTCGGGATGCCCGACGTGCAGGCCCGCACCGGAGGGATACGGGAACATGTCGAGGCAGTAGAACTTCGGTCGCGACGGGTCGAAGCCGGGCTCGCCTGGATTCGGCTGGCGGAACGCGCCCTCCGCCTCGAGCCGCGCCTGCCACGCCTCCTCGAGGCGGTTCGCGTAGGCGCCGCTGTAGCGGTGGGGCAGGTCGTTCGGGGCAGGCTCGGTCATCGTCGGATCGGCTCGTCCGGAGAGGCTCGGACCGCGTGTTGTACCCGCGTGGTTCGGCGCCCGCTCCGCGAGAGGCGCATGGTCCGCGCGGGCTGCCGACGGACCGGCGCGACCCGCGACGCGAGCCTCGACCGCACGCCTCGCGTGATACAAACGTCGCATGCCTTCACCGACCCTCGCATGGATCGGCGGTCTCTACCTCGCGTCCCTCGCCTACTCGATGGTCCGCTACGTGGCGTTCGCGCCGCAGAACCTCGAGAGCCTTCCGGTCTTCGTGGTGAACAAGGGGGTCTCGATGGCGGCGGCGCTCTGCCTCGCGCTGGGATTCCTCGCCCAGCGGCGCCTCGCCCGCGGGGGCTCGGCGAAGGTCGCGCCGGGCGACTGGTTCCGCGCGGGCGTCTTCGGCGTGATCTGGCACGTCCCGATGTCGCTCGCCATCCTCGAGCCGGCGTACTTCAAGGAGTTCTTCCGACCGATCGAGGCGGCGACCGCGGACGCGCCCGCGATCGCGCCGCGGATGAGCTTCGAGGGCGAGCTCGTCTTCATGTGCGGCGGTCTCGCGGCGGCGCTCGTCTTCCTGCTCGCGCGTCCGCAGTGGTCGGAGGCGGTCCGCCGGAGGATCTCGATCGCCGCGATGCTCGCGCTCCTCGCCCACGTCCTCGCGATGGGATGGTGCCGCGGGCTCAACATCAACGCGTCGCACGCCTACCTGCCGCCGATGTGGGTCCTGAGCGTGCTCGGCGTGGCGGTCGGGCTGTGGTGGATCATGCGGACCCCGGTCCGCGCGGAGCCTCCCGCGCCCCGCGAGCCGCGCTGAGTCCGCCGAGCGTCCGCGGCGGGTCCGTCCTCAGCTCAGCCGACCCACGCCGACGACGCGAGCGTCGCGGGGTCGCCCTTGAAGTCCTTCCCCGCGAAGTGCTTGATCGCCTCGCCGACGAGGTAGAAGCTGCCGGTGACGCAGATGAGGTCCTCGCGGCTGACGGCTCGCTCGGCGAGCTCGAGCGCCTCCTCGAGGGTCCGACCGACCTGGCTCATCTTGCCGCTCCGCTCGATGAACATCCGATGGAGCTCGTCGGGATCCATCGCGCGAGGATTGCCGCTGGCGCGGGTGAAGATCACCTTGTCCGCGCCGAGGCTCACGCGGTCGAGCATCGCCCCGACGTCCTTGTCGGCGCAGCAGCCGAAGACGCAGACCATCGAGTCGTAGGGGACGTGCGCTCCCGCGCACTTCATGAGGGCGGTGATCGACGCCGGATTGTGCGCGCCGTCCACGAGCACCTTGGGACGCTCGTGCACCACCTGCATGCGGCCCGGCACGCGGGTGCGGGCGAGACCGGCGGTGACCTTGTCCTCCGGGCACACGAGCCCGCTCGAGCGGAGGATGTCGATCGCCGCGAGGGCGAGCCCGCAGTTCCCCGCCTGGTGCTCGCCCGGCAGCGGCACCGGGAGGTGCTCGAGGCGGCTGGTCTGGGTGTAGAGGCAGACGCGGGTGTGGGGACCGAGGTCGGGGCTCGAGCAGAAGCGGCTCGAGAACTCGATGTCCTTGTTCACGATGCGGAGCGGCGCCCCCACCTTCGCGGCGACCTCGCGGAAGACGGCCTCCACCGGGGCGTCCGGATCGAAGACGAGCGCCGGCACGCCCGGCTTGAAGATGCCCGCCTTCTCGCGGGCGATCTCCGCCCGGGTCGAGCCGAGCAGCCGCGTGTGGTCGAGGTCGATCGAGGTGATGATCGAGATCTCCGGCGTGATCACGTTCGTCGAGTCGAGGCGCCCGCCGAGCCCGACCTCGATGACCGCGATGTCCACCGCCTCCTCCGCGTAGTGCTTGAACGCGGCGGCGGTGATGACCTCGAAGAAGGTGGGTGGCTGGGGAAGTCCGACCGCCGCCTCGGCGACCGCGCGGATCGCGTCGGTGAAGGACGCGCGGTCGATCGGGGCGCCGTTGATCGAGATCCGCTCGCGCACGTCGAGGAGGTGCGGGCTCACGTACTGCCCGACGGTGTAGCCGCAGCCCTCGAGCATCGCGGCGAGCATCGCGACCGTCGCGCCCTTGCCGTTGGTGCCGCCGACGTGGATGGTGCGGACCTGCTCGTGCGGGTTCCCGAGCCGCCGAAGCAACTCGCGCATCCGGTCGAGCTTGAAGGCGTCGTCGCTGTAGCGGACGACCCGCATCCGCTCGATGTCGGCGCGGTCGTGGAGCCATCGAAGCGCCGAGGCGTAGTTCGAGATCTCTCCCGAGCCCGCCTTCCCCCGCTTCGCGTCGCCGGCGAGCTTCGCCTCGGTGAACGTCGCGGTCGGCGCCGACCTTCCCTTGCCGGTCGCGGCGGGCTTCGTCGCCGACTTCGGCGCAGGCTTCTGCGCAGGCTTCTGCGCAGGCTTGGGGGCCGGCTTAGGGGAGAGGTTGGCGGGGCCGGCGCTCGGCTTCGCAGAGGTCGTCCGAGCGGGCTTCTTCGCGCCCTTCGCGGTGCCGACGACCGTCGTCTTGCCCGCGGGGTTGCCGGAGTCTGGGACGGTCAGCTTCGGGGTGGCGGGCGTCTCCCGAGCAGGCTTCGGCTTCGGCTTGGGCTTCGCCCCCCCCGACGCCCCGCCGCCCTCCGCCTTGCCACCCTTCTTGACCGTCCCCGTGGGGTTCGAGGGGGTGGGATCAGGCTTCCGAGAGGGCGAATTGGCGTTTCGAGGCATAGGGGGCAGAGTTTATCGGGACACCCTCCGAACTTCAACGGTTTTGATGCAAGTCGCTCTCAAACAAGCACTTGCGGGAAGACTCGTCCAGATCGCCGTCCCCGCTCTTCGCTCCCGGTCCTTTCTTAGGGCCACTTGTGCCGGGGGTACCGCCGGCTCAGTTCCCCCCGGAGCCGGGGGTAGAGCTCCTTCCAGAAGCTCGCGAGGTCGGCGGTCACCTGCACCGGGCGTTGGTTTGGCGCAAGGATCTCGAGAAGGACCGGCACCGCGCCGCCGCCGACCATCGGCGATCCGGCGAGCCCGACGAGGTCCTGGATCCTCGCGCGACCGCGGGGCGGCTGCCCCGGCGCGTACTCGATCTTCATGCGGAAGCCGGAGGGAAGCTCGATCCGCTCGGGCGCCATGGCGCGGACCATCGCGGACTGCTCGCGGGTGAGGAGCCCCTCGACGGCGGCAAGCACGTCGCGTCCCGCGAGCTCGCCCGCGCGGGTCGCGCCCTCGGCGAGCCGCCGATGCGCGGCGCGGCGGTCGGCGTCGTCGAAGACCGGAAGCCCGCGGTCCGGTCGCCATGCCGCGACGCAGCGGACGCGGTCGATGAACCGATCCACCGCCTCGTCCCACCCGGGAAGCGCGACCTCTCCGGCGTCGATCCTCGCGGCGAGCATCTCCGACGCCCATGCGACCGCCTCCTCGCCGCGCGGCGGACGACGCACCTCGTCGATCTCGATCCCCGCGACGAGGATCACTTCCCGCTCCTCGACCGCCGCGACGCGGTCGTTCCAGACGAGCTCGCGCCGCTCCTCGACCGACTCCGGCAGCGCCGCGAGGAGCCACTCGGGCGGCACGCTCGTCGCCATCGCGAGCACCGTCTCGCCCTCGCCCGCCGGATCCTCGCGGATCGAGAGCGCGAGCACCGGTCCCGGCAGCGCCGCCGCGGAGTCCCGCTCGAGCCGCACCCGCCGCCGACCCGGCATCAGGGCGTGGCTCCGCTGGCGGTCGGGGCGGCGGGCGAGATGGTCGGGAAACGCCCGCAGCAGGCAGGCGACGAGGTCCTCGCTCGAGCCGCCGCCCGCGACGCTCCCCGCGTCCGCGAGGCTCCGACCCGCGAGCTGCTCGAGCTGACCCGCGACCGCCGCCACCTCCCGCAGCGCCCGCCGGTCGATCCGCGGACCATCGCCCTCGTCAAGCTCGTCGCGCCGCATGAACGCCTCGAGCATCCGCGCCTGCCGAAGCAGGTCCGAGGGCGGATCCTCCGCGCGATCGAAGCGGGAGAGGTCCGGGGCGCGTCCGGGCGGGAAGAGGTCGCGTTCGGAGAGGATCGCCGCGCAGCCCGCGGCGCGATCGACGACGCCCCGCCGCGACGCCTCGAGCATGACCCGTCCGAGCCGCGGATGCAGCGGCAGCGCCGCGATCGCCCGACCCTCGGCGGTCACCTCGCCCGCCTCGTCGATCGCCCCGACGAGCCGCAACGTGCGGATCGCCCCCTCGACCGCCGCGGGCTCCGGCGCGTCGAGCCACGGGAAGGCGAGCGGATCACGAAAGCCGAGCCGCAGGATCGAGAGCGCCGCGCCCGCGAGGTCGACCCGGCGCACCTCGGGATCCGGATGCGCCTCGCGGCGGAGGTGCTCGACCTCGGTCCAGAGCCGCAGGCATCGCCCGGGCGCCGTGCGTCCCGCGCGACCAGCCCGCTGATCCGCGGTCGCGCGGCTCGTCGGCTCGGTGCGGAGCGAGTCGAGCGGTCGCGAGGGGCTCCGCCGGTGGACCCGCACGAGCCCCGCGTCGATCACCGTCCGCACGCCCTCGATCGTGATCGAGGTCTCCGCCACGTTCGTCGCGACGATCACCTTGCGGTGCCGGCACGGTCGGAGCGCCCGGTCCTGCTCCGCGGGCGGCAGGCTTCCGTGGAGGGGCAGCAGCTCGAGCGGCTCGCGCCGCGCGGCGGGGATCCCCCGCAGGCGATCGATCGTGCGGGCGATCTCGCGGGCGCCCGGCATGAACACCAGGACGTCGCCCGCCTCCGCGGACCGTTCCGCGAGCACCTGCTCGACCGCCTCCGCGGCAAGGTCCTCCGGCTCCGCGCGGCTCGTGCGGGCGAGGTAGTCGACCTCGACCGGGAACGCCTGCGTGGACGCGGTCAGGATCGGCGCCCCGAGCGCCTGCGCGATCGGCTCCGCGCCGAGGGTCGCGCTCATGACGAGGACCCGCAGGTCCCGCCGCCGCGACCGCAGGTCCCGCAGCAGTCCGAAGACGAGGTCCGCGTCGAGCGAGCGCTCATGAAACTCGTCGAGCACCACCGCCCCGACCCCGTCGAGGTCCGGTCGCTCGAGGACCTGCCGCAGGAAGAGCCCCTCGGTGAGGAAGCGGATCCGCGTCCTTGGCGTGATCACCCGCTCGTGCCGCGTCGCGAAGCCGACCTCGTCGCCGCCGAGCGTCGTCCCGAGGAGCTCCGCCACCCGCGCCGCGGTGACCCGCGTCGCGAGGCGCCGCGGCTGCAGCACGACGATGCGCCCGCGGATCGACTCGTCCTCGGCGAGGAGGAGCGGGACGCCGGTCGTCTTGCCGGAGCCGGTCGGGGCGACGAGCACCGCCGCGCCTGGATCGCGCATCGCGGCCCGCAGCGGCTCGCGGAGCGCCATCGCCGGAAGGTCGCGCCACGAGGGCGTCGCTCGAGATCGCCGATTGCCGCCGCTCGATCCGGTCACGCCGCGGATCCTAGGGATCGCGTGCGACGAGGCCCGCTCCGGCGACGTCGCTTGGCGGGTCGGCCGACCCACCCTCGCGAAGCACGAGGGTTCGCATGCGAAGCGTCGCCAGCAGCACGCCCGCGAGCATCACGCCCACGAGGACGAGCACCAAGCCCACGCCGCCGAGCGTGCGGGTGGGGTTGGCCGGATCCGGATCCATCGCCACCCAGCGGGTGCCCCAGAGGATCCAGAGCCACGCGCCGTTCACGAGAAGCCCAACGAGCCCCAGAAGCCATCGCACCGGATCGATCGTGCGCACGCGGGCGTCCGGGGACAGCGCCATCCACCGCTTCTTCTGCGGCACGTTGACGAGACCAGGCCACGTTCGCGCCAGCGCCGGCAGGAAGACTCCCACCCCGCCGACCAACGCGGCGATCCACGTGGCGATGAAGGGCAGCATGAACCAGTTCGCCACGCTCGCCGGCCCCCAGCGGTCGGGCACGCCGCTGCCATCGAAGTGAAGCGGAATCTGCGGGGGAAGCGTCGGCCACCACGCGATCGCCGTCGCCCACACCGCCGCGACGCCGCCGAGGGGAAGCATCGCCGCCGCCCAGCCCGACGCGGCGGTGCGGGACTGCGGGAACGAACGATCGTCGTCGAGGACGCGGGTCGAGGCGTCGAGGCTCGGGTCGTCTGAAGCGACGGGGCGATCCATCGCTACAGCCCCCCGCTGAGCCTCTTCCGCACGTCGACCATGAAGCGGGTGATCTGCCCCTGCTCCCGGGGCGTCGCCGCCTTCTCGACGTCGCTCTGCCAGAAGTCGAGGAACCGCCCGGCGCCGACCTCGGTGAGCGAGAGGTCGGTCGGGCGCTCCTGCTGCCGCTCGAGCTGCCGCTCCTGCCCGCGCCTCGCCTCGCGGCGGAACTCCTCGATCCGGTCCTCGTCGCTCCGCTCCCGCGGCGCGCCGAGCGCCATCTCCTCGCCGACCTTGCTCCAGCGCACGAGCCACGCGTCGATGAACGCGCCGCGCTCCTTGGGAGGCAGGTCGACGTAGGTCGCGGCGCCCTCGACGAGGATGTCCTTCGCGAGGATCCGCATGTTCTGCAGGAGCTGCTCCCGCGCCTTGCCGGTGAGACCCGCCATGAACGCCGCCACGACCGCGGACTCGCCCTGCTCGAGGCCGCGGAAGCGGTTGGCGAAGTCGAGCATGAACCGCACCCGCTCCTCGAGGGGCAGGCGGTTGAAGTCGTCGATCGCGAGGTAGCCAAGCGCGTCGTCGACCGGCGAGTCGAAGATGGACGGCGGCGGACGCCAGCGGCTCGACCACCACGCGAACGCGCCGCCCGCGAGGAGGAGCACCGCGACCACCGCGAACGCCGCGGTCAGCCAGCGGCGGTGCTGGTCGATCCACCCGCGGACCTCCCACCACGAGACGCCCATCACGGGTCCACCTCGTTGCCGATCGACTCGGCGAGCTCCTCCGGCTTCGGCATCGCCCCGACGCTGCCGTCGCGGAAGAGCCCGTTGCGGGGGTTGCGGTCGCCGACCGGATGACGGTCCTGGCTGTCGGAGAGCAGCGCGAACTTCCGCGCGTCGCTGCTCGCGTCGTAGAAGCGGGTGACGAGCCGACCCTCGAGCTGGATCCGCTGGCGGTCGATCTGCGACTGCGAGAGCGTCCCGTCGAGGACGAGCGGCAGCAGCGCCTGCGCCACCGGGACCTGCACCTGCGGGCTGTAGCGGAGGAGCCCCGGCATGTAGTAGTAGCTCGTGCCGGTCACGAGCGACTCCTCGTCGAAGTCGGCGGGGCAGCGCCACGCGGGGTCGTCGAGGGGGATCGTCGCCTTGAGGAGTCCCGGCAGCCCGCCCTCCGGACCGTTCGCGGTGGCGACCGGAAGGAAGTCCGCCATCGGCAGGACGTCCTTGTTCGAGATCCGATAGGACTCGATCGCCGGTCCGAGCTGCCGCAGGTTGTTCAGGCACTGGGTCGAGACCGACTCGTCGCGGATGCGCCCGACCATCGGGACGAGGAGCCCCGCGAGGAGGACGATGATCCCGATCGTCACGAGCGTCTCGATGATGGTGAAGCCGCCGCGGCGGCGTCTCGGGATCGGCATGGCGGGGGCTTCGTCGGCGACGTCGGGCGGAGGCACTCGTCTCATCGGCGTCGCCGGGGGGTTGGGGATCTCCGACGCGGCGACACTGTAGGAACCGCCGGGGAGTGCCGCGGTTCCGCTCCCCCGCCGCGGAACGCCCCAATCCGGACGCCCCGCGCCTCCCGTCAGGACGCATCCTCCGAGAACATCCCCTCGACGAAGGTCTCCGGGTCGAACGGCTCGACGTCCTCCGGTCGCTCCCCCACCCCCACGAGCTTGACCGGCAGCCCCATCTCGTCGCGGATCGCCATCACCACGCCGCCCCGGGCGGTCCCGTCGAGCTTGCTCAGGAAGATCCCGGTCACCTGCACCGCCTTGGTGAAGACCTCCGCCTGGCGGATCGCGTTCTGCCCGGCGGTCGCGTCGAGGACGAGGAGCACCTCGTGCGGCGCGCCCGGGATCCGCCTCGCGACGACGTCGCGGATCTTGGTGAGCTGCCGCATCAGCGTCTCCTGCACGTGGAGCCTGCCCGCGGTGTCGACGAGCAGGACGTCGACTCCCCGCGCGACCGCCGCCTGCGCGGCGTCGAAGACGACCGCCGCCGGATCGGCGCCCTCGGCGCCCTTGACGAGGTCGACCCCGAGGCGGCGCGACCAGATCTCGAGCTGCGCGACGGCGCCGGCGCGGAAGGTGTCGGCGGCGGCGAGCATCACGCTGCGACCCTCCGCCTTGAGGCTCGCGGCGATCTTCGCGACGCTCGTCGTCTTCCCCGAGCCGTTCACGCCGACGACGAGGATCACCGTCGGCTTCGTCGTCGCGCGGGCGAGCGAGCAGTCGAGTCCCTCCCAGCGGCGGCGGAGCTCCTGCTTGAGGAAGGGCACCACCTCCTCGCCGCGCGAGACCTTGCCCGCGAGCCAGTCGCGGCGGAGCGACGCGACCATCTCGCGGGTGGTGCGCACGCCGACGTCGGCGGCGAGGAGCCGCTTCTCCACCTCGGCGAGGAGCGCCTCGTCGATGCGGCGTCCGGCGAGGAACGCCCGGAGCCCGACCAGCGCCTCCGCGGTGCGGGCGAGCCCTCGGCGGATCGCGGCGGCGGCGGCGGTCAGGATCCCCATCACGCCTCCGCGGGCGCCGGCACCGCCTCGCGGACGCCGCGCAGGAACGCCCCGAGCACGCCGTTCACGAACGCGCTGCTGCGGTCGGTGCCGTACTCCTTGGCGAGGTCGACCGCCTCGTTGATCGCAAGCGCCGGCGGCGTGCCCGCCTCCTGCATCTCCCACCAGGCGAGGCGGAGGATGTTGCGGTCCATGACCGGCTGGCGGTGGAGCGGCCACTCCGCGGCGATCGGTCCGAGCGCCGCGTCGGCGCGGTCGCGGACGGCGAAGGCGGCGCGACCCGCCTCGAGCCCGCGGCGGTGGTCCGCCGCCGAGCCCGGCGCCTCCTCGACCGACGCCGAGAGCGACGCCTCGTCGGGGTCCGCCACGACGTCGAGCTGGTACATGGTCACGAGCGCGGCATGGCGGGCGTTGCGGTTGATCGCCATCTCAGCGACCTCCCGCCGACGACGCCCGGAGCCTCGACGCCCCGCGGATCGCCGCGGCGGCAAGCACCGCCGCCTCCATCGCCTCGACGCCCTTGTTCCCCCGCCGACCTCCGGCGCGGTCGCGGGCCTGCTTCATGCTCGCGACGGTGAGCACCCCGAACGCGACCGGCTTCGCGAGGTCCGCCGCGAGCATCGCGAGGGCGTTCGCCACCGCCTCGGCGATGTAGCGGTCGTGCCGCGTCTCGCCGGTCACGATGCAGCCGAGCGCGACGACCGCGTCCACGTCGTGGCGACGGGCAAGCGCCGAGGAGATCGACACGAGCTCGACGGAGCCCGGCGCCTCGACCGAGAGGAGCGACCCGCGGTCTCCGCCCGCGTCGACGAACGCCTGCTCGGCGCCCTCCCGAAGCGCCGAGGTCACCTCGTGGTGATAGCGGCTCGTGACGACCGCCACCACGAGCCCCTTGGCGTCGGGGACCGGGCGGGCGGCGTCGGGGACGTCGTGGTCGCTTCGCATCGTGGCTCCGTCGAGGACGCCCGGCGCGCGGGCGAAGGGCGATGCTACGGCGGCGTCCCGACCGGGGCAATGGTCGCGCGTCGGTAGCATCGGCGGCGTGAAGCGGTTCCTGCTCCGCGTGCTGACCGCGATCCAGCTCACCCGCCTCACCATGGCGTTCGGCGCGGTCGCGGACATGTGGCTGGTGATCCTCCTCACCCGCACGCAGCCGGAGTACGTCTACCTCCCCGCGTCGGAGCTGCCGCTCGCGGGAGCCCTCGCGGTCGGCGCGGTCGTCGCGGTCGGGCTCTTCTCCTTCGGCGGCGCCCTCAACGACCTGCTCGACGCCCGCCACGACAGCGCGTTCAGCCCGCAGCGACCGATCCCCGCGGGGCGCGTCCGCGTCGGGCAGGCGGCGGTGCTGACGCTCGGGGCGCTCCTCGTCGCGATGGTCACCTCCGCGGCGTTCGGCACCGCGGGCATCGTGCTCACCGCGCTCGTCGCGGCGGGGATCCTCTTCTACGACGCCGCGGGCAAGCACGTGCCGGCGGTCGGGCTCATCGTGATCGGGCTCGTGCACGCGGTGCACATGCTGATCCCGAACCATCAGCTCACCTTCATGCTGCCGGTCTGGCTCTCGATGACCCACGCGACCGCGGTCGCGACGGCGATCTACCTGCTCGAGGAGAAGCGACCGCTGCTCACGCCGCGGGCGGGCGCCGCCCTCGCCGCGGGGTGGGTGGCGTGGTCGGCGGCGATCCTCCTCGCGGGATGGTGGCAGTCGGACTCCGGCGGCTTCTGGCCGGAGAGCCTCACGAGCGGGGGCATGGCGTGGCCGGTGCTCGCGGTGGTCGGCTTCCTCTGGATCGCCCGCCGGAAGACCGCGGGGCTCGACCGCGCCGCCGCGGCGGAGAAGCTCCGCCGCTATGGAAGCCTCTGGCCGTGCATCTACGCGGTCGCGTGGATGCTCGCGATCAACCGTCCCCGCGAGGCGCTCGGCATCGCGGCGTTCGCGCTCCTCGGCGTGACGAGCATGGTCGTCGTCCGCGAGGTGACCGCGCTCGCGAACCGACCGATCGTCTACCGGCGCTGAGTCGCGCCGCGGGTATCTTCCCCCGCGTGAGGACCCCTGCGCCCCGACGGACCGGGATCGCCGCCCTCGTCGCGCTCGCGGCGCTGGTGGCGCGGGCGCCGGCGCAGGCGCCCGCGCAGGCGCCCGCCGAGCCGCCGCCATCGACTCCCGCCGCGGCGCCGCCCGCCGCGGCAGCGCCCGGTCCCGCCACGACCACCGGCACCCTCCGCGCCCCGATCGCGGGTCAGAGCCTCGGCGGCTTCGTGCTGCCGATCGAGCCCCTCGCCGATCCGCTCTCGCTCAAGTCGAGCAGCGCCTTCGCGTGGCGGGTCGACGACACCCAGCGGCTGGTCCTTCAGGACGACGTGGTCATCCAGGTCGGCAGCTACCGCTTCCGCTCCGATGGCGC
Source organism: Phycisphaerae bacterium (assembly GCA_016873275.1). GTDB lineage: Bacteria > Planctomycetota > Phycisphaerae > Phycisphaerales > SM1A02 > VGXO01. The sequence goes on along the minus strand of VGXO01000007.1, from coordinate 19,979 downwards.
CGTGGTCTGGATCAACCGGATGCCCTCGGCGAAGGGCGTCATCACCCAGTTCGCGATCTACTTCTCGGAGGTCCGCGAGCCGACCCAGCGGGCGGGTCTCGTGGTGGGCGGCACCGACCTCCTCGTCACCGGCAGCACCACCGGCGCGACGACCCTCGAGGTCGCGTCGATCGAGCGCGCCGCGGCGCCGACCTCGCCGCTCCTCTCCGCGGGCGAGCGCCGCCTCGCCGAGTACCTCCGGCGCCTGCTCGCCTCGCCGCCGCCGCTGACCGGTCGACCGGCGATCGACTCGCCCAAGCCGCAGGAGGTGGCGCTCGTCCCCGGCGGTCCGGCGCCGACCACCGCGCAGGTCTTCCCCGAGCTTCCGACCTCGATCCTCCTGCCGCGACCGGACCTCGAGAACGTGCCGATCTTCCGACCGGGCGGCGTGGTGAGCTTCACCGCGGGGGCGACGACGATCGATCCCGACTCGAGCGCGATCATCGCGGAGCGCGGGGTGACGGTCGACTACGTCGCGGGCGACCTCGCGGACGCCCGCCGCCTCGAGCTCTCCGCCGAGCGCGGCGTGATCTTCACCGCCGAGGGCGCGATGGAGTCGCTCCGCGGAGGCGCCGCCGCGGTCGACGTCTCGAGCGTGATCGGCATCTACCTCGAGGGCGGCGTCGTCGCGACGGACGGCGTGATCACCCTCCGTGCCGACAAGGTCTACTACGACCTGCCCAACAACCAGGCGCTGGCGGTGGACGCGGTGCTGCGGACCTACGTGCGGCTGCGGGAGGAGCTGACCGTCTACGCGCGGGCGAAGGAGATGCGGCAGGTCGCCGCCGACCAGTGGAAGGCGTCCGAGGCGGTCGTCTCGACGAGCGAGTTCTTCACGCCGCACCTCTCGCTCGGCATGCGCGACCTCACCATCACCGAGCGTCCGGACGGACCCTACGTCGAGGGCGAGCACGCGGTGCTCCGCTCGGAGGAGACCCCCTTCTTCTATTGGCCATCCTTCACCGGATCGCCCGAGAAGATCCCGCTCAAGTCGACCACCGTCGGCTACGAGGAGTTCCGCGGCGTCGAGATCGAGACCCGCTGGGACCTCATCGCGCTCCTCGGCGTGGAGGCGCCGGAGGAGCTCGCCGCCGACCTCGAGATCGACGGCTTCACCGAGCGCGGTCCGGGACTCGGCACCAAGCTCCGCTGGCAGGACCAGACGAGCCTCGCGGGGCTCGACCTCTACGGTCTCTACAGCTCGGCGGGACAGGACATCACCGATGCCGGCATCATCCAGGACACCGACGCGGGCGGGCGGGGCATCGCCGACGCGGACTTCATCACCACGCTCTCCGAGGAGTTCACGCTCCGCGGGCAGGCGAACTGGATCTCCGACGAGAGCTTCGTGACCACCTGGCGCCGCCTCGACTACGAGATGCGCCGCGAGTACGAGACCTCGATGGGGCTGACCTACTCCTCGGAGAACACGCTCCTCGACCTCGCCCTCAAGTACGACCTCAACGACTTCCTCTCGAACTCGTGGCTCATCGCGAGCCGCGGCTACACCGTCTACCGCTTCCCGAGCGTCGCCTACAAGCGGGTCGGCGACTCGCTCTTCGGCGACTCGCTGAGCTGGACGAGCGAGTACCGCTACGACTACATGCGCCTGCAGGTGACCTCCGGCACCGCCCAGACCCTCGGCGTGCAGGCGCAGACCTTCGGCGTCTCGAACCCGAACGTCGCGGTGCAGGAGCTCTACGCGCAGTCCGGCTACAGCCAGGACACCCTGATGCGCTTCGACAGCCGGCAGGAGCTCGCCGTGCCGCTCGCGTGGGGTCCGCTCAAGATCACCCCCTTCGCGTCGGTGACCCTCGCCGGCTACGCGGGCGGCGAGTTCCTCCGCGAGTACTCCCCCGAGTCGAACAGCGTCCGCTTCCTCGGCGGCGGCGGCAGCCGCTTCAGCATCACCTTCAGCCGCATCGAGGACTCGATGCGGAGCCGCCTCTTCGACCTCAACCGGGTGCGGCACACCATCGAGCCCTACGCGACGGTCTGGTACGGCTACGACTCGCTCGCCGACAGCCCGCTGCCGGTCTACGACCAGACGATCGAGGGCGCGACCGGCGCCGCCGCGGTCGCCTTCGGCGTCCGCCAGCGCTGGCAGACCCAGCGGGGCGGCGCCGGCGCGTGGCGGAGCGTCGACTTCCTCACCCTCGACGTCGGCGCGTCGCTGAATCCCTCGAGCGACGACTTCCAGCCGGACACGACCTCGCCGCAGACGCTGCAGCGGTACGCCCAATCGCCGATCCCCCGCTTCTTCGCGTGGCGGCCCGAGCTCTCCCAGTGGGGCAGCCACCTCTACGGCTCCTCGACCTGGGAGGTCAGCGACACCTTCACCCTCGCGGGCAAGGCGATCTACATGCTCGAGGACCGCGCCCTCATCACGACGAGCGGCTTCCTCGAGAACCTCGCCCTCGGCTCGGTCGGGTTCTCGATGCAGCACTCGCCGCAGGTGCAGACCTTCCTCGAGTACCGCTACCTCGCGCCGGACCAGACGGAGCTGCTGCAGGGCGGGCTCGGCTACCAGATCAACCGCCGCTACCGCGCGACGTTCAGCCCGCAGTACGACCTCCGCGAGGGCGAGTTCCGCGCGGTCACCGGCACGCTCGAGCGGAGCTTCCCCGACTTCAACCTCGCCCTCACCGGGGGCTACGACCTGATCCTCGACCAGGTCGCGGTGTCGGTCCTGTTCTCGATCCCCGGCGTCACCGCCCCCTCGGGCGGCGTCGCCGGCTTCGGGCAGTAGGGTCCGATCGACGCAGCGGCGCCTCGACCTCGCCGACCGATGGACGCGTGCCCGACCGCGCCCCTCCGCGCCCTACCATCGCGGCGTGGCGGAGACGATCTCCATCGACTTCAACGAGCCGATCGCGCTCTTCCCCCTCGCGGGATCGGTGCTGCTGCCGCACGCGCCGCAGGGACTGCACGTCTTCGAGGCGCGCTACCGGCAGATGGTCGAGGACTGCCTGCGACCGGTCGCGGGCGGTCCGGTGCTGCGGGCGAAGCCGATCGCGATGGCGACCTACGCGGGTCCCGAGTGGGAGGGCGCGACCATCGGCGAGCCGCCGCTTCGGCCTGCCGCCTGCGTCGGCAAGATCGTGCAGCACGAGCGGCTTCCGGACGGTCGGCACAACCTCGTGCTGCATGGAGTCTGCCGGGCGCGGATCGTCGAGATCATCGAGCCCGAGGGTCGGCGGCTCTACCGCCTCGCGAAGATGGTGCCGCTCGAGTCGACCCGCGCGATGCCCCGCCTCGTCGAGACCCGACGACGCCTCCGGCACCTGCTCGAGGGTCCGCGCCTCCGCCGCATGGCGAGCGCCGACGCGGTGCGGCAGTGGATCGCCCGCGAGGACGTGCCGACGCACGCCCTCGTCGAGCTGGTGAGCTTCGCGCTCCTCCGCGACGACGAGGTCCGCTACCGGATCCTCGAGGAGTCCGACGCCCGCCGCCGGGCGCGGCTCCTCACCGGCGAGCTCGAGCAGCTCGACCGCCTCGTCGCCCTCGCCGACAAGCAGGCGTGGAAGGACTGGCCGAAGGGCATGAGCTGGAACTGATGATCGCGGCGGGACGGCGCGACGGCGGCGATCACTCCCGCGCGACCGGCGGGACCGCCCCGAGCCGGTCGAGCGCCGCCCGCCACGCCGCGACCTCCGCGGGCATCGTCGCCCACAGGGGCGCCGGATCGCCCTCGATCCGCACCGAGATCAGGCGGTCGCCGTCGCGGAGCATGTCCACCGACGCCTGTCCCTCGACCACGCTGCCGAAGATCGGATAGACGAGGTTCCAGCGCTCCTGCGGCTTGATGGTCAGGAAGACCCCGCTCCCGTGCGCGAGCGAGGCGTCGGAGTCGCTCGTGAGCGACGCCGCGAGGCGACCACCCGCGTCGAACCAGGTGCCCGGGACGAACTCCCGCGGCAGCTCGTAGCCGGTCGTGAACTCCGGGCGCGGTCGTCCCACCTGCCGCACGACCGGGCTCTGCCCGTACCACTCCTGACCGTCGTAGAAGCCTCGCGTCGCGAGCAGGCAGAAGTTCGCGACCGTGCGCGGCGCGCCCTCGGCGAGGAGCTCGACCACGAAGGGTCCCTGCGTCGTCTCGAACCGCGCCCGCAGCGGTCCGATCGCCGCCGGCGCGGCGGCGGTCGAGGTCGCTGGCGCGGGCGCGGCGGGCGCCGTCGCCTCCTCGCGCGAGCACGCCGCGAGGAGGAGGACGCCAAGCGCCGCGGCGGGCGTTCCGAGGCGGGGCGAGCGATGCCTTCTCGTCAGGTGAACCCTCGCGTGAGTCGTCGCATGAGCCATGCCGGCAGCGTAGCGGCGACGGAGCCCTCAGGCGGTCGTTGTCGTCGCGCGGTCAGGGAACCGCTGGCTCCGCGTCCCTCTGCTCGCGCTCATCGCGCTGTTGGGGCTCCTCGCTCGCTCGGGGATTCCTCGCCAGCTCCCGCAGCGCCGCGATCGACCGCCCAAGCGCCGCGCGGCGGAACCCCGCCGCCCGCCGCAGGCTCGCGTCGGTCTCCGTGAACTCGGCGATCGCCGCCGTCGCCTCGACCCGCTCGCCGGGGACGAGCGTGGCGACCTCCCGCACCGCCGCGTCGATCCGGTCGCGGCGTCGGTCGAGGACCTCGAGGATCCGCGACTCGAGCAGCATCTCCGCCTCCGCGCGGTCCGCGGGATCGGGAAGCGCCTCGACCGCGACGAGCGAGTCCGCGAGCTCCATCAGCAGGAGCCCCGGTCGCTGCAGCTCGCGGGAGGCGCGGTCGATCGAGAGCCCGACCGCGGCGATCTTCGCCTCGTCGAACGCCGCCGCCTTGGAGACCCGCTCGACGAGCGCCGCAAGCCGCACCTCGTCGCGGAAGAGCTCCGGATAGGTGAGACGCTGGTACGCCTCCTGCAGCCGGCGACCCTCCTCGTCGGGCAGGATCCGCCGCCAGGCGACGAGGGCGTCCCGCAGGAGCGCCCGCAGCGGCACGTCGAGCTCGGCGGCACGACGGGCGAGGTCGCGGCGCTCCGCCTCGATCTCCGCGCGCTCCGCGGGCGCGGCGAGCAGCTCCCACGCCGGAAGGAGATTCGTCCGGAGCGCCGCCTCCTCCGCGTCGATCGCGAGCCCCTCGCGGAACCTCGCCTCGATCAGGCGCTGGTGGTCGCGGCGATAGCGCTCGATCGCCTCGAGCATCCCCATCCGCGCCGAGGCGTCGATCTCGAGGTCCGCGAGCAGGTCGATGAGGTCGAGCGTCGCGCCGGGCAGCACCTCGCGTCGCCGGAAGACCCGCTGCAGGCGCTCGTGGCGGATGTCGGCGAGCAGCGTGCGCCGCAGCGGGTCGCCGATCGCCTCGAGCTCGCGGAAGACCGCCGCGTCCGCCTCGACGACCGCGTCGACGAGCCTCGACCGCGCGGCGAGGAGCTCGAGGAGCTCCGGCGTCGGCACCGCCGCGATGCGTTCGGTGCGCTCGTCGAAGCGGTAGGACGCCTCGAGGCGACCACGGATCTCCGAGGCGATCCGCCGGTCGAGGTCCGCCCACGCGCGGCGGTAGTTCTCGGCGATCCGCGGCAGCAGCGCCTTCGACTCCTCGCTCGCCCCGACCTCCTCGGCGAACGCGCGGAGGTCCTCCTCGGTGATCGGCTCCGGCAGGCACTCGCGGCGGAGCTGCTCGAGCGCGTCGCGCCGGGCGCGCTCGCGGCGCTCCGACTCCTCCATCGCCGGCGGCTCGCCGGGGCGGTCGATCCTCGGAGCCTCCTCGGCGGGAGGCCCCGGCGGCGCCTGCGGCGCGGCGGCGGAGGCGAGGACGAGGCACGCGACGGCGCTCGGGATGATCGGCATCGACGCGATCCGTGAACTCGGGAACCGGCAGGATACGGGGCAGGTCGCCGCCGCAGGGAGGTCGCGTCCCGCCGCTATCCTCGACCCGACGAGGACTCCCGCGTGAAGAGCGCCCCAACCAAGCCCGCGCGACCCGCCGCCGCGACGCCCGCGGCGTGGCTCCTCAAGACCGAGCCGGAGGTCTACTCGATCGACGACCTCCGCCGCGACCGCCGCACCGGCTGGGACGGCGTGCGGAACTTCCAGGCGCGGAACTTCATGCGCGACGCGATGAAGGTCGGCGATCCGGTCCTCCTCTATCACTCGAACGCGGAGCCGCCCGGCGTGGTCGGTCTGGGTCGGGTCTCGGGCGGGCCGCGTCCCGACCCCACCGCCTTCGATCCCCGCTCCGATGGACACGATCCCAAGTCCCGCCGCGGCGCGCCCACTTGGATGATGGTCGAGGTCGAGTTCGTCGAGAAGTTCCCGGCGATCGTCTCCCTCGAGGTCCTTCGCGCCGAGCGCCGCCTCGCGGGGATGCCGCTCCTTGCCCGCGGGCAGCGCCTCAGCGTGCAGCCGGTCTCGCGGGAGCACCTCGAGGTCGTGCTCGGGCTCGCCCGCGCGGCGCGGCGAGCCTGACGACCGGACCTCGCCCGCGACCTCTCCTCATGGCGGACTTCCTCACCCCCCGCGAGCGGAGCGAGCGGATGGCGCGGATCCGCGGTCGCGACACGAAGCCGGAGCTCGCGGTGCGGGCGATCCTCCGCGGGCTCGGCGCGCGGGCGAGGCTCCACCGCCGCGACCTGCCCGGCTCCCCCGACCTCGTCCTCGTCCGCGAGAGGATCGCGATCCTCGTCCACGGCTGCTTCTGGCACCGTCATCAGGGCTGCGCCCGCGCCACGCATCCGGCGACGCGCCGTCGCTTCTGGCGGGAGAAGTTCGCCCGCAACGTCGCGCGGGACCGCCGCGTCGCGCGGCTGCTGCGCCGCCTCGGCTTCCGGGTGATCGTGATCTGGGAGTGCCGCCTGCGCGACCCCGAGCGGGTCCGGCGGCGCCTCGCGCGGGAGATCGCCGCGCGGGAGATCGCCGCGCGGACGACCCCGCCCCGACGAGCCTCGCGTCAGGCAGGAGCGCGCCACCTCTCCCGCGAGGAGCCGCGCGACGAGCGGGAGAGGTCGCGGCGCGAACGCAGTTCGCGACGCGGGTGAGGGGGGGTTCGACTCGCGACGAACGTCGCGGCCCGCCGATCGAGACGTCGCTCATCGAGTCGTCGCCACGCCTCCGTTCGTCGTGCTTCGGACCACCCCCACCGGACTTCGAGCTCCGCTCGAAGTCCGACTCCCCCGCGTCGCTCCGCTCGCGGGAGAGTGGAGGACTCGTTCGAGCCCGATGTGATCCGCGGGCATCCTGCCCGCATCGGATCCGCCACGAACCTCCCGGGTGCGGTCCCGTGGAGGACTCGTTCGAGCCCGATGTGGACCGCGGGCATCCTGCCCGCATCGGATCCGCCACCAACCTCCCGGGTGCGGTCCCGTGGAGGACTCGTTCGAGCCCGATGTGGACCGCGGGCATCCTGCCCGCATCGGGTCCGCCACGAACCTCCCGGGTGCGGTCCCGACGTACGCGGTGCACTTCCGCGTGCGAAGTCCGCGTGGCGGGAGTCATCCGTCGGAGTTGGTCCCCTCCGTCGCCTCGCTGCGCTCGGCGACACCTCCCCACGGCTGCAGCCGCGGGGAGGAGTTCCCGAGGTCGCGAATGCCGCGACGCACTCAGGAACTCCGCTGCCTCGACCCACGCCGTAGCTCCGAAACTCCTCCTCGACCGAGCCCAGCGAGGTCGGGGAGGTGGCTCGCTGGCGAAGCCAGCGAGACGGAGGGGAGATCCGATGAACGGGTTGCCTGCGATCGCCGCGAAGTCATGAACCTGCCGAGCGCCTCACGACTCCCCCGCGTCGCTCCGCTGTACAGACCGGAGACATAGGTAACGGGTGTTCGGAGACATGGGTAACACGTCGGGGACTTCGAGGCTTGCTGGCTCCGAGGAGGAGCCATGCCCTGGAAGACGCCGACGGCGGGCCAGCGCGACCTAGCTCGCCGCCCCGCCGCCCTCCGCGGGCGGCTTCGAGCGGCGGCGACGACGGCGACGCCGCCGCGGCGGGTCCTCCAGCGACGGTGGGCGGATCGACGCCCGCAGCTCCCGCGCGAGCCCGCCGAGCGCCTCGTCGCGCCACGATCCGGGCTCGAAGGGAGACTCCCGCGGCGCGGGCGCCTCCGCGCGGACCGGCATCCCGCGGACCTCCGCGACCTCGCGGGCGAGCCACCGCGCGAAGTCGGCGCGGACGAGGACGAGCTCCGGCGCGAGCCCGAGCTCGATAGAGCGCGCCTGGAGCATCGGCCACGCCCGGTCGGTCTCCTCCCGCACGACACGGTCGGCGAGGAGCTCGCCGAGCGGGTCGTAGGGGGGCGGCGAGGCGAGCGCCCGCGCGATCGTCGCGACGAGCCGCTCCGGGCACTCCTTCATGGTCCGACCAGGAATCCCCTTGAGGCGTCGGAACTCCTCGACGCTCGCGGGTCGATGACGGGCGATCTCGGCGAGCGCGCCGTCGGGAAGCGTCGCCCGCGGCGGCAGGTCGTGCTCGCGGGCGATCGCGTGCCGCTCGAGGACGAGCGCCCGCACGAGCCCTCGGTTCTCGGCGCCGACGAGCTCGCCCCGGGCGATGCGGCGCACCTGGCTCGCGGGATCGAAGGGCGCCTCCGCGAGCTTCTCGGCGCTCTCCCGTCGCGCCCATTCGAGGCGCCCCCGCCGCGCGAGCTCCTCCGACAGCCGGCTCCAGAGGAGCGGCATGTACCGCACGTCGTCGGCGGCGTAGAGGAGCTGGGTCCGCGAGAGCGGTCGCGCGTCCCAGTCGGTGAAGGTGTGCCCCTTCGCGGGGCGGTGCCCGGCAAGTGACTCGAGGGCGGTGGCGAGGCTCGAGGGAAAGGGAAGCCCCGCCATGGCGGCGGCGATCTGGGTGTCGATGACCCCGCGCGGATCGCGACCGACCGCGAGGCGGATCGCCTCCACGTCGTGGAACCCGGCATGCACGAGGACGGTCGGCGACTCCTCGGCGAGCCGCCCGAGGAACTCGACGAGCGCCCCCTGCTCGCCCCGCGCCTCGAGGCGGAGCGGGTCGATCAGGGCGACCTCCCGCTCGGTCGCGACCTGCACGAGGCAGACCCGCGGGCGGAAGGACTCCTCCCCGATGAACTCGGTGTCGAACGCGACGAGCGACGCCTCGGCGAGCCTTGCCCCAAGCGCGGCAAGCGTGGCGGCGTCCTCGACGAGGAGCGGATCGCCGGAGGGGACCAGCGGGTGCTCGAGGACCGGGGTCGGCGCGCCGACCGCGCCATCCGCCTGCTTGTGCCACGCGGCACGCTTGCGGCGTCGGTGGCTCGAGGCGGGCGGCTTGGACTCGGGGACGTCCATCGGGGATCGGGCAGCGTACCGCCGCCGCCACCGAGCGGGCGCAGCGGACGGCGGGATCCCTACGATGCGTTCCTCGCCACGCAGGAGAGTCCCGATGGGTCCTCTGTTGATTGCCGTGATCGTCATGGGCGCGATCCTGCTGATCGCGCTCCTCTGGGGGATCGGGGTCTACAACCGCCTGCAGCAGCTCCGCATCCGCTCGCAGGGCGCCTGGTCGGACATCGACGTGCAGCTGAAGCGGCGCCACGACCTGATCCCGAACCTCGTCGAGACCGTGAAGGGCTACGCCTCGCACGAGCGCGAGGCGCTGGAGGCGGTGATGAAGGCGCGGAGCGCCGCGGTCTCGGCGCAGGGACCCGCCGCCGCCGGCGCCGCCGAGGGGCTCCTGACCGGCGCGCTCGGGCGGCTCCTCGCGGTCGCCGAGGCGTACCCCGACCTCAAGGCGAACGCGAACTTCCTCGAGCTCCAGCGGGAGCTCGCCGCCACCGAGAACTCGATCGGCTTCAGCCGGCAGAACTACAACCGCGCGGTCGGCGACTACAACGAGCAGATCGCGATGTTCCCCGCGAGCGTGATCGCGGGCATGTTCAACTTCGAGGCGGGATCGTTCTTCGAGGTCGCGGCGCCCGCGGAGCGCGAGGCGCCGAAGGTCAAGTTCTGAGCCGCGCAGGGAGGTGGGCATGAGCCGCGAGCGGGTCGTGTCGGCGACGGAGGAGGCTCCGCAGGAGGAGCAGGCGAACGTCGCCCTGCGCCCGGCGCGGATCGCCGAGTACGTCGGGCAGAAGGAGCTCATCGAGCGGCTCGGCATCGCCCTCACCGCGGTGCGGCAGCGCGGCGAGGCGATGGAGCACGTGCTGCTCCATGGTCCTCCGGGGCTCGGCAAGACGACCCTCGCCCACGTCATCGCCCACGAGATGGGCTCGCGGGCGTACGTCACGAGCGGCCCCGCGCTCACCAAGGCGGGCGACCTCATCGGGACGCTCACCCGGCTCGAGCCGCGGGACGTCCTCTTCATCGACGAGATCCACCGGCTCCCGCCCGCGGTCGAGGAGTACATCTATCCGGCGATGGAGGACTTCCGCGTCGACTTCACGGTCGACAGCGGGCTCCACGCCCGCACCGTCACCATCAACCTTCGACCCTTCACGCTGATCGGCGCGACGACCCGCGCGGGGCTCCTCACCCAGGCGCTCCGCAGCCGCTTCGGGATCGCGCATCACCTCGGCTTCTACGGCGTCGAGGAGCTCGGGGCGATCCTCCGCCGCGCGTCGGGGCTGCTCGGGCTCGCTCCGCCGCCCGCGGTCGAGCGGCTCATCGCCGAGCGGAGCCGCGGCACGCCGCGGGTGGCGCTGCGGCTCCTCCGCCGCGTGCGCGACTTCTCGCAGGTCCGCGCGAAGGGCGGGCTTGACCTCGCGGTCGTCGAGGCGGCGCTCGCCCTCGAGGGAATCGACCACCTCGGTCTCGACGAGCTCGACCGCAAGTACCTCCGCACGCTGCAGGGGATCTACGACGGCGGTCCGGCGGGGCTCGAGGCGATCGCCGCGAGCATGGGCGACGACGCCGCGACGCTCGAGGACCTGGTCGAGCCCTACCTCCTCCAGATCGGCTTCCTTGCCCGGACCCGGCAGGGCCGCATGCTGACTCCCGCCTCGAAGTCGCACCTCGGCGCCTCGATCGGCGCGACGCCCGCCCGCGGGCTCTTCTGATCGCGACGACCCGCGCCTGATCGGGACCTCCGCGGGCGATGCCCTCCTTCCTCGTCTCCATCCTCGAGCGACCATTCGTCCCGACCGCGGTGCTCCTCCTCGCGGCGGGCATCCTCGGATGGCTCGCGGTCTCGCGTCAGGAGCAGCGGCTCCTCGTCGCGGCGCTCGTCGCCGGAGCGCTCGCCGGGGTCGTGGTCCTCCTCTCCTTCCTCGTGACGACGCCCGGCGGGCACGGCGAGCGGCTCGTCGAGCGGCTCGTGCGCGCCGCCGAGGCGGCGGACTTCGACTCGCCGCAGGGGATGTTCGCGTCGCTCTCCGACGACGCGTCGCTCCACTTCGGCTCGGAGTCGAGCCCGGGCACGGGGATCGAGGGACTCAAGGGCGCCTTCCGATCGCTCGGCAGGCAGCACCGGATCCGCGACAACGCGATCCTCTCGCTCGACGGCGAGACGACCGCGTCGGATCGCGCCCGAGTGAGCCTCGCCTGCCGCACCGAGACCGACAGCTCGCAGGGCGCCTCGGTCGTCACCCGCTGGGTCTTCGAGGTGCGCCGCGATCCCGACGGCTCATGGCGGATCCGCCGCGTGACCTTCGAGACCCTCGCGGGTCGCCCGGCGGACCCCGGCATCCTGCGATAGCGAGGCTGCGAGAGCGAGGCTGCGATCGCGAGGCTGCGATCGCGAGGCTGCGATCGCCATCCTGTGCTCGCGATCCCGCGAGCATCGGACGCCCGCGATCGGTGCGCGAACCCCTGCGGGCGGGCGGCGATTCCTGCCGATCTCCCCTCGTCGCCCGACGCCTCCGAGGTCCCCGCCGATGACCGGTCCCCTTCGACCACTCCGCACCCTCCTCCTCACCGCCCTGCTCGGCGCCGTCGCCGGCGCGGTGCTCTGGACGGTCTACCTCGACCGCGAGCGCCGCCTCCGCGAGGAGATCGCCGCCCTCGAGTCGCGCATGGCGGAGGAGATCGCCCGCCGCGAGGCGATGATCGAGCGGCTCTCGCGAGGTCAGCGACGCGCGGTGATCGAGGTGCTCGCCCAGAACCCCGCCCTCGCCGCGGGACCCGGCGGCGAGGTCGGCGTGGTCACCGATCTTCGCTTCGTCGAGCTCGACGAGGAGGGTCGCGAGCTTGGTCGCCGCGAGTACTCGATCCCCGGCGACGTCCTCTTCGTCGATGTCTGGACCGCCCGCTTCGCCGCCGAGAGCGTCGCCGCGGGCGATCCGCTCCGCGGCTCGACGATCGTCCTCCTGCGGCGCATCTACTCCGACCGCATGCCGCCCGCGGACGGTCTGCCGATCGACACGCCCGGCGGGATCCCCGACGGCTACGCCCTCGCGGAGCGGTCTCGCTTCGAGCAGTCGGTCTGGCGGAGCTTCTGGCGCCTCGCCTCCGATCCCGCCGCCGCGGAGGCGCAGGGCGTGCGGGTCGCGCAGGGCGAGGCGGTCTACAAGAAGGTCAGACCCGGCGACGCGTACGAGCTCGTCGTCGAGGCGGCAGGCGGGATGACCCTCGTCCCGAGGCGAGCCGGCGCCGCCGAGCCCGCCGCGCCGTGAGCGACGCCCACGCGGGCGAGCTTCGCGTCCTCGCCCGCGAGGTCGTCGCCTGCGATCGCTGCCCGCGGCTCCGCCGATGGCGCGAGCGGGTCGGGGAGGAAAAGCGACGCGCCTTCGCGACGGAGTCCTACTGGTCGCGCCCGGTGCCGGGCTTCGGCGATCCGCAGGCGCGGATCCTCCTCGTCGGGCTCGCGCCAGGCGCGCACGGGGCGAACCGCACGGGACGGCTCTTCACCGGCGACCGCTCGGGCGACTTCCTCTTCGCCAGCCTCCACCGCGTCGGGCTCGCGAGCCAGGCGACCTCGACCTCGCGCGACGACGGACTGGTGCTGCGCGGCGTCTACGTCACCGCCGCCGCCCGCTGCGCGCCCCCCGCGAACCGCCCGACGCCCGCCGAGCTCGCCCGCTGCCGACCGTTCCTCCTCCGCGAGCTCGAGGTCCTCTCGCCGCGGGTCGCGGTCGCCCTCGGCGGGATCGCGTGGAGCGCGCTCCTCGCGGCGCTCGCCGAGACGGGCGAAGTAGTGCCGCGTCCCCGCCCGCGCTTCGCCCACGGCGCGGAGCTCGCCCTCGGAGGACTGGTCCTCCTCGGCGCCTACCACCCGAGCCAGCAGAACACCTTCACCCGGCGGCTCGTCCCCGCGATGCTCGACGAGGTGCTTCGGCGGGCGATCGCGATCGCCGGCTCGCGAGACCCCGCCGCTACACTCGCGCCGTGCGACCGATCGACCTCCGAAGCGACACCGTCACCCGTCCGACGCCCGCGATGATGCAGGCGATCGCCGCCGCGGAGCTCGGCGACGACGTCCTCGGCGACGACCCGACCGTCGAGCGCCTCGAGCGCACCGTCGCGGCGATCCTTGGGATGGAGGCGGCGATCCTCGTCCCGAGCGGCACGATGGCGAACCAGCTCGCGATTCGCTCGGCGTGCGAGTCGGGCGACGAGGTGATCTGCCACCGCGACTCGCACGTCCTTCACTACGAGACCGCGGCGCCGGCGGCGCTCTCGGGCTGCATGACGCAGCCGCTCGAGGGCGAGGCGGGAGTCTTCGACGCGGAGTCCGTCCGCCGGGCGGTCCGTCCGAGCGACCAGCACGCGCCGCGCTCGCGGATGCTCGTCGTCGAGAACACCGTGAACCGCGCGGGCGGCACCGCCTGGCGGCGCGAGGAGTTCCGGGCGGTCGCCTCCGCCGCCCGCGACCTCGGGCTCCACGTCCACGTCGATGGCGCGAGGCTCTGGAATGCCTGCATCGCGCGGGGCTACGCGCCGGGCGAGTTCCTCGCCGCGAGCGCCGACAGCGCCTCGGTCTGCTTCTCGAAGGGTCTCGGTGCCCCGGTCGGCTCGGCGCTCGCCGGCAGCCGGGCGCTGATCGGGCGGGCGCGGCGCTTCCGCAAGATGTTCGGCGGCGCGATGCGGCAGAGCGGTCTCCTCGCCGCCGCGGCGATCCATGCCCTCGAGCATCACGTCGCCCGCCTCGTCGAGGACCATGCCCACGCGATGCGGCTCGCCGCGGGGCTCTCGGGACTTCCCGGGATCGAGGTCGAGCCGGCGCCCCGCGGCATGCGCACCAACATGGTCTTCCTGCGGGTTCCCGGCGATGCGGCGGAGTTCTGCACCCGCCTCGCCGCGCAGGGCGTCCGCATGATCCCGATGGGGCACGGTCGCGTGCGGGCGGTCACCCACCTCGACGTCGACGCCGCGGGAATCGAGCGGGCGATCGAGGCGGTGCGGTCGATCGCTGGTCGCTGACGCGCCCTCAGCCTCGCGCCCGCAGCGAGAGGAAGCCGATCGGTCGCGCGGTCCGCCGCGTCATGGCAAGGTCCGCGAGCACCTCGCCCACGACCGGCGCGAACTTGAACCCGTGCCCGGAGAAGCCCGCGGCGACCGCGACCCGCGGGTCGGCGGGGTGCAGGTCGATCACGAAGTGACCATCCGGCGAGTTCGTGTAGAGGCACGTGCCCGCCGAGGCGACGCGACCGCGGAGCCCCGGCAGGTGCTCGCGGGCAAGCGCCTCGAGCGAGGCGACCTCCTCCGCCGACGCGGCGCGATCGAACCGATCCGGATCGACCGCGCGACCATCGCCGTGGACGGCGATCTTCGCGAGCCCGCGACCGAGGTCGACCTCCCCCGCGCGGGGATCGATCGGGATCCCGTAGAGCGCCGGACGCCCGCGGCGGTCGAGGAGCCACGCGGGGAGCCGCGCGGGCGAGGCGAGCGCGGGGTCGTCCACCCGGAGCCACGCCTGCACCTGCCGCGTCGGGACGAGCGGGATCGGGAACGGGTCTCCGTCGATCGGCGAGAGGAGTCCGCTCCGCGACGCCGCGCGGTGATCGGCGGAGCTCCCGTGCGTCACGGCGGGATCTCGCGCTGCGTGATCGAGCCCTGCGGGATCGGGCGCTCCCGGACTCCACGCCCCCGCCGTCAGCACGAGGCGCTCCGCGAGGATCCGACCATCGCGCGTCTCGACCTCGATTCCATCTCGACGCGGGCGCCAGCCGCGGACCTCGATCCGCTCGCGCACCTCGGCGCCCTTCGCGCGGGCGAGCCGCGCCATCGACCTGACCGCGAGCTCCGGTCGCACGAAGCCGGCGCCGGGCTCGAGGAGTCCCTGCGCAGGTCCTCCTCCCGTGCCGACGAACTGTGGGAACCGCTCGGTGACCTCGCCCGCCGAGAGCCGCTCGACCGGGATGCCGTGCCGCCGCGCGGACTCCGCCGACGCGGAGATCAGGGTCGAGTCATCCTCCCCCACGATCAGGACGCCGCACGACTCCAGCAGCCGCTCGCCCGACTCCTCCTCGACGCGGCGGAATCCCTCGACCGCCTCCCGCAGGAGCGGCACGTAGTCGGCATGCTCGAAGTAGGCGAGGCGGTAGACGCGGGTGCCGCCATGCGAGCTGCCGAGGCGATGCCCGATCGTCCATCGCTCGAGGAGGAGCGCGTCGATCCCGCGCCGCGCGAGCGCGAGCGCCGCCGCGGTGCCCATCGCGCCTCCGCCGAGGATCACGACCTCGCGATGCTCCGACTCGTGCATCGAGGCAGTATCGCCGGAGGATCGCCGCAGGCGACGCCTGATCGCTCGTGCCGGTGACGTCGTGCTCGCGGTCCGCCCGCCGCGACCGCCTCAGGACGCTCCGGCTCCGCGACCTCAGGGACTGCAGGGTCCCCACGAGGCAAGGAGGATGCTCACGTCCGCCCCGTCGACCACGCAGTCGCCGTTCAGGTCCGCCGGGCAGCTGCCGCAGTCGCCCCACGAGCTGAGGAGGATCGAGAGGTCGGCGCCATCGACCGTGCCGCTCCCGTTCAGGTCGCCCACGCAGGTCGGCGAGATCGTGAAGCCACGCACCACCACCACGCGGTTCCCGCCGCCGAAGGTCGAGAAGAGGAAGTCGCCCGTGACGGGATCGATCGCGGCGCCCTCCGCGCCTCCGAGCCCGGTCACGAAGTCGCGGCGCGTGCCGGAGACCGGATCGCCGTTCGCATTCGCCTCGTAGGCGCCGACCCGACCGGTCTGGTACTCCGCGACGAGGATCGACTCGGTGGCGAACTGAGGATTGCCCGCGGGGATGTAGACCACGCCCTCGGGACCGCCGGTGATCGCGATCGCCGGCGAGACGCCGACGATGTCGTAGGTCCCGGCGCCATCCGCCACCAGTGCCGCGTCGTACCAGGTGCTTGCGCTGTAGGACAGGATCTTGAGGCGACCAGCGCCGGCAAACCCGGAGGGCACGACCGTCGCCGATCCGGTCGAGCCCGCGATGCCGAGCGAGCCGAGGTCGATGATCTTGGTGGGAGCCGTCGCGCCGGGCGCGATCTGTCCGATCACGTTGTTCGGGTAGCCGGTGTAGAAGAGGACGTTGCCTGGTCCGAAGAAGAGCCCGCCGTCGATGTTCGGCGCCGAGGCGAACGAGGAGATGGCGGCGCACCCGAAGCTCGTGATGCGACCGAGGGTGTCCCGGGCGAGACCCACGCGGTAGACCGCGCCGGCGCTCCCGTTCGCGCTGCCGCCGATGTAGAGCGTGTTGGGCTCGTCGGCGCGGATCACGAGCCCGCCCGCGGGCGGCGGAAGACCGGGCACCGAGCCGAGGTCGACGATCTCGTAGTCCTTGGCGAAGTCCGGACCCATCGACTGCGCCTCGGCACGGTCGATGGAGAAGAGCGAGCCAACAAGCACGCTCACGGCGGCGAGGGAGAACCAGGTCTGGTGCATGCAAGCCTCCTTGGCTCGACCAGCCCGGCGCTACGAACCTGCCGAGGAGGCTTCAAGACTCGGTCCCGATCTCCGCGGCAGTTGGTTCGATCGATGGGAAGGTGGGAGCGGGCGAGCGGGAGGCGCGAGTGCGGAGAGGCGGGGGATGCGGGAGGCGGGGATTCGGGAGGAAGCCCCGTCAAGCCATGAGATCTCCCGTCGCCGGTAGACCGTGCTCGCGGAGCCGCGCGTGGCTCCAGAGGACGACGCCAGCCGGTCTGCGCCGCGAGCCCTCGGCTCAGCGGGTCTCCGACGCCGACTCGATCCGGTGATGGAACATCTCCGGGACGCCGAGGAACTCGTAGCGACCGACGAACCCGCGGGACTCCCCGAGGCGGATCGAGAGGAGGTCGAAGTCCTCCCCGGGGTAGACGTCGACGAGGTGCCCGCCGCCGAGGTCGATCGTCACGTACTTCTCGCCGAGCCACGTGCCGACGTCGGAGACGCGGCCGCGGATCTCGACCGTCCGCCCCTTGTGCTCGCGGTCGAAGAGCGCCTCGCGCTGGTCGAAGCTCAACGAGCCATCCCACAGTTGCGCGATGATGCGCCGCACCTCGCCGCGCGGACCGGTCTGCGGAGGCGCCGACCGCGGAGGCTCCGGCGAGGTCGGTCGCCCGCTCGCGGTGGCGGCGAGGTCCGCGGGCGCCTCGCGACCTTCCTCGAACTGGCGATGGAACATGACGCCGGTCCCGAGGAAGCTGAAGGTGCCGATGAAGCGACCAAGTCCGCCCTTGCGGACGGAGAGGATGTCGAACGAGTCGTCGAGGTAGACGTCGCAGAGGTTCCCTGGCGCCACCTCGATCGTCACGTACTTGCGGCCCATCCAGGTTCCGACGTCCGTGATCCGACCCTCGACGAGGAACCAGCGATCCTCGAAGTCCCGCTCGAACAGGGCATCGCGCTGGTCGGCGGTGTACCCCTCGTCGGAGAGCGTGGCGAGGACCGCGGGAAGGTCGGTTCGGATCGTCATCGGACGCGCGGCAGCCCCGTCCGCCGCGTCGGTGCCGGCAGGACGCGAGCTCGTGGCGCGTCCGCCCTCGAGCCGGCGGCGATCGTCCGCCGCTCGGAGCTCTGCCTCGACCTCGCGCCGCAGGCGTGCCTCCTCGAGCGCGAGCTCTCCCTCCTCGATCTGGCCTTCCGCCTCGGCGATCGGATCGCCTCCCTCCGAGCCGTCCATGCTGCCGAGGGCAAGGACTCCGAGGACGAGCGCGACCGCCGCCGATCGGACATGGGCACGAAGGTTCATGCGTTCCTCCGGAGGATGGGATGAAAGCAGCCGGTCCACGCGAGCGCGACCGCTGCGGCGATGGTCATCGCGGCGAGGTCGACGAGGTCGAAGGTGCCGGGCACGACGCCGACGAGCTGACCGAGCTCGCCCGCGGCGGCGGCGGCGAGCAGCAGGAGCAGCCAGATCGGTCGCGCCGGATCGGAGGGTCCGGTCCACGCGGCGCGGAGCGCGAGGATCCCGCTCGCGAGCCAGA
Organism: Phycisphaerae bacterium; assembly: GCA_016873275.1. Lineage (GTDB taxonomy): Bacteria > Planctomycetota > Phycisphaerae > Phycisphaerales > SM1A02 > VGXO01. The sequence goes on along the minus strand of VGXO01000007.1, from coordinate 1,696 downwards.
GCGCCGCGGGCGCCGAGCCGATCCACCAAGCAGGCGGACGCCACGACCGGGCGAGCCACGAGCCGCGCATCGCCTGCACGACGCCATCGAGACCGAGCGCCTCGAACCATCGGAACATCCAGAGCGACTCGGGGCGATGCAGGACGTAGGTCAGCCCGCCGAGCAGCATCGCCGCGAGGCTCGCCGCGAGGCTCGCCACGAACGACGCCCGCCGGAATCCGCCGCCGACCTCCACGACGCGGACCCTCCCGCGCCGCGAGGCGACGTCGAGCCACTTGGAGCGCTTGGCGATGATCCCCATGGCGATCCCGAACACGTGAGTGGAGGCGACTTGGAAGTCCCCGGCGAGGTGGTCCATCCCCGGCGGAGGGACCTCGCAGAAGCGTACCTCCCAGAAGCACGACTCGCGGAGACGCACCTTGCGGAGGCGCACTTCGCGGAGGCGCACTTCGCGGAGGCGCACCTCGCGGAGGCGCACCTCGCGGAACGGGAGCTGCCTCGCGGCGGCCCGGGTCGATCCTCAATCGGGGTGGCCGGATTTGAACCGACGACTTCCTGCTCCCAAAGCAGGCGCTCTACCAAGCTGAGCTACACCCCGCGCATGACGAGAGTCTAGCGGGCAAGGCGGACCGATCCCTCGGCGTGCCCGAGGTCCGCCGCGAAGTCCCGAGGACTCGACGCGCCGCATCTCTGATCCTCTCTCATCGCGCCAGGGCGTTCGTCGCGACACTCGAACACCAGCCAGCTTGCGCGATCGCTGCCCCGACAGCATGCTTGATTCCCCGGGCGTGAGCCGCCGATCGCTGCCAATCGCTCGCGGAGGCACCTGATGGTCTGGAACTGGATCGCGCGATTGCTCGCTCGCACGGGTGGAGTCGCTACCCCGGTCCCGACTCTCGGCCGGCACCCCCAGGCGCCGCGGCCAGCGTCGGCGGGTGGAGCCGCCGCCGACCTGCCCCCCGAAAACTGATCCACCCGCTACGAGAGTCCCGTCGGGTCCCGGTTGGGCCCTGGAGACTCTCGATGCAACGGACACGGCACACGCCTGAGCAGGTGATCAACAAGCTTCGCGAGGCGGAGACGATGCTGGCAGGCGGCCGGACGGTGGCTCAGGTGCTGCAGCATCTGGGCGTCAGTGAGGCGACCTTCAACCGCTGGCGAAACCAGTACGGCGGCATGAAGAGCGAGGAGGCGAGGCGACTGAAGGAGCTCGAGATCGAGAACGCCCGGCTGAAGCGTCTGGTGGCGGAGAAGGAGCTCGACATCGCGATCCTGCGGGAGGCGAACGACTACCTGGGAAAACCGCAAGCTGGCCCAGCACCGAACAGGTCCGACGCTGCGAGCATCCGAGGTGCCCCTGCACGTGGTTCACGACCGCCCTCCGCCGCGAGGGGCATCGTTCGACGCAGCGGTACGTGATTCGCATCGCGCCCGACGAGTCGGCGCTCGTCGGGCGGTTCGAGGAGATCGTGCGGGCTCATCCGCGGTACGGCTACCGGATGGTGTGCGGGCGCCTTCGTCTGGACGGATGGCGTGTGAACCACAAGCGGGTGCACCGCCTGTGCCGCCGGGAGGGTCTTCGCGTGCCGCGGTGACAGCGGAGAAAGCGGCGTCTTGGCGTTTCGGCGAACGGGATCGATCGTCGGCGTGCGACGCGTCCGAACGACGTGTGGTGCTGGGACTTCGTGGAGGACAG
>VGXO01000006.1 GCA_016873275.1 Phycisphaerae bacterium | reverse complement strand
GGTCATGGCGGGAAGTGTGCCGGGGATCCGGTCCCTCCGCAAGCAGCCGACTGCGGGGATTGCGTTCGCGGGACGTGACCCCGACATCCGGCCTGCGGGCGACCTCACGCCCGAGCGAGTCGGTGGTCGGCGTTTCCGCATCGGTCGGCGATCACGAGCGGTTCGTCGCGTGCGGTGCGGTCATGAGTCTCCGACCTCGCATCGACGCGTGGCTGACGACGGTGCCTTTCGTGCCGTTCGCCGTCGTCGCATCCGACGAGCTCAGGTGGATCGTCGAGTCCCCGGAGTGCTTGACCCTCGACGCCAGCGGTGCCACACTCTGCTTGCTGGTCCGAAGCGGCGTCGGATGGCGAGACGCGCATGTCCGGATCTCCCAGGTCGTGGCGGTCGAGCGGGACTCGACCGACCTCGGGCCGAATGACTTCCGGCTCGTCGGGGACCGTGATTGACCCGCTCCTCCGCGGAGGCTCGACCCATGACCATCGACGAGTTCCGGGCGATCTGCTACGCGAAGGAGTTCACGACCTTCGTCGTCCACCTCAAGGATGGTCGCCGCCTGATCGTGGCGCATCACCTCGCGACGATGATCCTCCCGGACGAGCAAAGGCTTCGGAGCTTCTGCTTCCTCGAGGATCCGCCGGCGGCGCGGGAACAGCTGGAGGACTACATGCTCCGCGACATCAGCCGCATCGAGCTTCGACCCGACCTGCCCTGGTTCAGCCATCGGGAGGAGCGGTGGATCCGACGGGCGAGCTGATCGACTCGCGACCACCGCGGCTCGATGGCGGCGGGAGGGCGCGACCTCACGCCTCGCGTGGTCGAATCGGCAGCCGCCGCCAGTCGGCGAGGCTCCGCCACGCCCACTCGACTGGACCGATCTCGAAGCGGCGCAGCCAGAAGGTGGTGAGGGTGACCTGGATGAGCCACACCAGCAGCACCACCAGCAGCAGATGCACGCGGTCGACGTGTCCATGCCAGCCGAGTCCGTGCCCGTAGAAGATCGTCGTGCAGATCGCCGTCTGCAGGAGGTAGTTGCTCAGGCTCGTGCGCCCGACGCCCTCGAGGGTCGGCAGGATCGATGCCGGCACGTCGAGACGGCTGAGGAGCATCGCGACCGCCGCCCAGCCGAGGGCGGAGAAGAGGCTCCCGACGTAGTTGAAGATCGGACCGATCGTCATCGCGTCGGGCGCCGCGTACTGAATCGCCTCGTTCCAGCGGAGCCCCCAGCCGGAGATCGCGCCGCCGACCGCGAGTCCCGCGAGGGCGATCGACGCATACGCGCCCGTCGACCAGCGTGCCGCGAGGAAGCCGCTGCGGAGGAGCACCATTCCGAGGAGCATCACGCCGCCGACCCTCCACAGCGCCCAGAGGAAGAAGACGGCGAGCTGGAACATCATCGTGTCCATCGCACGCTGGGGCATCTGCTCGAGCCAGCCGCCGCGGTAGGCGTCGATCGCCCGCTCGAGCTCCTCGCGCGGGGGGGACCATTGGAGCCTCATGCCCTCGATCGCCTCCGCCGGCATGAACCGCACCAAGGCGTGAAGGAGGAGCGCGATCAGGACGGGCACCGCGAGGAGCGCGAGCCCGATGGCGACGAGCCAGCCCGAGGGGAGTCGGCGCAGCAGCCACGCGAGGGTTCCCACGATCGCGTAGCAGGCGAGGATGTCGCCCGACCAGAGCAGGTACGCGTGCAGCATCCCGATGGCGAGGAGCCAGCCCATGCGCCGCAGGAACCAGCCGGTCCCGTGCCCGGCGCGGGTCGCCTTCGCGTCGAGAAGGAGGAGCCCCGCCCCGAAGAGCGCCGAGAAGATCGTGATGAACTTCTGGTCGAAGACGAGGTGGGAGACCCGCCATGCCCACCACTCGCCCTGCGTGAGCGGACCCATCGCCAGCGGGTTCGAGTACGCCTCGAACGGCAGGGCGAACCCGAGGACGTTCATCGGGAGGATCCCGAGGATCGCGATCCCGCGGAGGAGGTCGAGCGAGTCGAGCCGCGTGCGGTCGGGGTGCTGCATGACGACCTCGGGAGAGGACTACTCCTCCCAGGCGTTCGCCAGGCCGAGGCTTGCGCCGGGCGTGCGCGGACGCTCGCCGACCGCCGGGAAGGTCTCGACGAGCGGCGGCTCGACCGCCGACGCCGACTCCTCGGATGCCCGCTTCATCGCCGCGTCGGCGAGGCTGCCGTCGCTGCGGATCTCCTCCATGCGCACCGCGACCCGCCGGGAGACGCCCCGCTGCGGCATGGTGACGCCGTAGAGGCGGTGGCAGTGCGCCATGGTGCGCTTGTGGTGGGTGATGATGATGAAGTGGCTGCGGTCGAGGAACGGCTTGATCGCCGCGCAGAACCGCTCGACGTTCGCCTCGTCGAGCGCCGCGTCCACCTCGTCGAGGATGCAGAAGGGCGCCGGTCGGCTCCGGAAGATCGCCATCAAGAGCGCGACCGCGGTCATCGCCTTCTCGCCGCCCGAGAGCTGGTCGAGGACGCGCGGCTCCTTGCCGGGAGGCTTCGCGCGGATCTCGATCCCGGACTCGAGCCAGTCGATGCGGCCCTCCTCGTCGGGGACGAGGGCGAGCTCCGCGCTGCCGCCGCCGAAGAGCCGGCGGAACATGCCGTCGGTGCCCGCGAAGTGCTCCCGCACGCGGAGGAAGGTCCGCTCGAAGCGGACGCGGCTCACCTCGTCGAGACGGGTGATGAGCTCCTCGAGGCGACCCTTGGCGGCGTCGATGTCCTCGACCTGGCGCCGGAGGTCGTCGTGTCGACCCTCGAGCTCGGCGAGCTCCGCGATCGCGTCGCGGTTCACCGATCCGAGCCCGGCGATCGCCTCGCGGAGCTCCTCCGCCTCGGCGCGGGCGAGCTCGACCTCGACCGGCGGACCGCCGCGGAGCTCGCGGTCCTCGCGGTAGGGGCGGTGCAGCTCCATGATCTCCGCCTCGAGCTCGGTCCGCGCCTGCTCCTCGAGGTTCTCGCGGCGCACCTCGAGCTCCTGCCGACCCATCTCGACGGCGTGATGATTCCGGTCGACCTCGGACGCCCGGCGGCGACCGGCGTCGAGCGCCTCGCCGACCTCGCCGGCGATCCGCTCCGCCTCGGCGGCACGCCGCCCGGCGGACTCGACCTCCGCGACGAGCGTCTCCGCCTGCGCCTCGGCGCGGGCGGCGGCATCGACCGACTCCGCGACGATCGCGCGATGACGCTCCTTCTGGTCGCCGCGGCGGGCGGACTGCTCGACGAGCGCCGCGTGCTGCCGGCGGGTCTCCTCGAGCTCGCGCTCGAGGTCCCACGCCTCGCGGCGTGCCGCCTCGACCGCGGCGCCGGCGCGACCAAGCACCTGCCGAGCCTCGGAGAGCTGCTCGGTCGCCTCGTCGAGGCGGCGACGGTCGGCGGCGGAGCGCTCGCGGCTCTCCTCCGCGAGGCGTCGCTGCTCGCCGAGGAGCCCCTCGAGGGATGCCAGGCGCGACTCCTGCTCGCGCACCTCGGCTTGCGAGGTCTCGAGGCGGTCCTCGAGGGTGCGGCGGCGCTCGTCGAGGTGGCTCCGCTCCTGCTCGAGGCGCTCGATCAGGGTCGAGAGCCGCTCGGACTCGACCTGCCGATCGACCGCCTCGCGACCCGAGGTCTCGATCTCGCCGGAGAGCCGCCGGGCGTCCGCGCGGTTGCCCTCGAGCTCGCTCGCGAGCGACTCCTCGCCCTGCGAGAGCTCGGCGATGGTCGCCTCGAGGACCGCGAGCTCGCGGGCGAGCTCCTGCGACTCGGCGCGACGCTCGATCCAGCCGAGGCTTCGCGACCGCGCCGCCGCGACGCCGAGGCGGATGGTGCCGCCCGCCGCGACCCGCGAGCCATCGCGGGCGACCACGTCGCAGCCCTCGAGCGGACCGCCGGGCGAGGTCCACCGAAGCGCCGTCGCGAGGTCCGGCGCGACGTAGGTCGAGCCGAGCAGGCGGTCGGCGAGCGCCGCGAGGTCCGCGCGGACCTTGACGAGCGACCGCACCGCGATCGCCTCCGCCGGCACCGCGACCGCGGGGCGGGCGCGGGCGGGGGCGTCGAGCGGCAGGAACGCGATGCCGCCGCCGAGCGAGGAGACCGCGGAGGCGTGGGCGGCGACGAGGGCGCGATCGGTGGTCGCGAAGAGCTGGAGCGTCGGTCCGAGCGCCGCCTCGACGATCGGGGCGCTCGCGCGGTCGGTCTCGAGGAGGTCGCCGACGAGTCCGAGGACCCACGGGAACTTCTCCTTCGCCGCGAGGACGCGACGGACCGCCTCGTCGAGACCCTCGCCGGACTGCCGCCATTCCTCGAGGAGCCGCAGGCGCGAGTTGAGGCTGGTGCGACGATCACGAAGCGCGTCGAGCTCCTCGACGAGCCGGCCGCGCCGCGCGTCGATCTCCGCGGCGACGCGACCGATCTCGGCAAGGCTCGCCCGGGCGCGGTCGCGGAACTGCTCCGCCTTCGACTGCGCGGCGGTCGCGGTGGCGAGGCTCGCCCGGCGGTCGACGAGGGTCTCCTCGAGCGGCGTGCGGCGCTCGAGGAGCTCCTCGAGGTCGCGACCGAGCGAGCGGATCCGCTCCTGACCCCCGGCGAGGCGGGCGGCGAGCTGGCTCCGCTCGGAGCCGAGCCGCGACGCCGTCTCCTGATGGCGCTCGTGCGCCGCCTGGCTCTCGACGAGGGAGGACGCCGCGGTCGCCCGCAGCTGCCCGAGCCGATCGACCTCGCGCTCCTGGTCGGCGGCGTGCTCCGCGGCGGCGGCGAGCTTCTCCGCGCACTCGTCGAGGCGCCTCGCGAGCGCCTCGAGCCGGCGGGCGTCGTCCTCGAGGCGGGCTCGGTCCGCCTCCTCGCGGTCGGCGATCTCGCGGAGGGTCTGCTCGGTCAGCTCGATCCGCTGGCGGTTCTCCCGGGCGATCCCGAGGAGACCAAGCCGCTGCTCGGCGAGGCGATGCCGCTCGGCGGTCGCGGCGTGCCGGGCGGACTCCGCGACCTCCCGCTTCGCCGCGAGCTCCTCGACGGTTCGGGAGATCTCGACCTTCTCCGCCTCCACGCGGGAGAGCTCGCTGGTGAGCCCCTCGATCCGCACGACGAGGTCGTGGTACTGCTCGAGGAGGAGCACGCGGCGCAACTCGCGTCGTCGGGCGTCGAGCTCCTCGAAGCGCCGCGCCTTCTCCGCCTGCCCGCGGACGATCCGCAGCCGCCGCTCGGTGGAGGCGAACTGCTCGCGCACCGCGACGAGGCTCCGCTCGGCGTGATCGAGCCGGCGCGCCGCCTCGACCTTCCGCAGGCGGAACCGGGCGACGCCCGCCGCCTCCTCGAGGATCGCCCGCCGCTCCTGCGGGTTCGCGAGGAGCATCGAGTCGACCTTGCCCTGCTCGATGATCGAGTAGGCGTCGGTGCCGATCCCGGTGTCGAGGAAGAGCTCGCGGATGTCCTTGAGGCGGCACTTGCGACCGTTGATCAGGTACTCGCTTCGCCCGTCCGCGTGCAGGCGCCGGTTGACCGAGACCTCGTCGGCATCGACCGGCAGCCACCGCCGCCGCGCGACGTCGCGGCGGATCGGCGAGGCGCCCTCCGCGGCGATCTCCGGATCGGGATCCTCCGTCGCGGCGAGCTCCGCGAGCTCCTCCGCCGCGAACTGGCGGTCGAGGTCGGCGGCGAGGTCCTCGCCCTCCGCTCGCGCGGCGTCCGCGGTCGAGAGGCTGCGGAGCGGGTTGTCGAAGGTCAGCGTGACCGACGCCATGCCCGCCGGTCGGCGGGCGGCGCTGCCGGCGAAGATGACGTCGAGCATCGCGGTGCCGCGCAGGCTGCGGGCGCTCCGCTCGCCGAGGACCCAGCGAACCGCATCGACGACGTTCGACTTGCCGCAGCCGTTGGGACCGACAACGCCGGCGATCGGCACGTCGAACTCGAACTCGGTGGGATCCGCGAAGCTCTTGAACCCGGCGACGGTGAGCCTCTTCAACCGCATCGTGGGACCTCCATGCCTCGTCGCTCGTCGCGGACCTCCGCGCCTCCGGCGCGGCAGGTTCGTCGCGGCTCCGCCGCGTCAGCGGGGCACAGTATCGCGACCGGTCGCGGCTCGCTCAACCGCCTGGAGGTCTGCTTGGTTGGGCGCGTCCACGCCGCCGATGCCGGTGCCGGTCTCCTCGATCCCGGCGAGCGACTCGACCCGACCGTCGTCGAGATCGAGCTCCTCCTCCTCGAACTCCGGTCGGGAGGGCGGGACCTCCTCCTCCTGTGCCCGGATGATCGCGGCGAGGATCCGGTCCTGCTCGGTCTTGAAGCCGCCGGGCAGGAAGCCGTCGGACCAGAGCGCGTGGAGGGCGCCGATCGTCTCGGCGTAGGTCAGGCCGATCCCCGGAAGCGGCGACTCGGGGGTCCGCTGGTGCCCGAGGAAGGCGATGAACTCCGGGATCGCCGCGGGGGCGTCGAGCACGACCGGCGGGTCGGGACCGGGAAGCTTCCAGTAGACCGAGAGCGTCTCGGTGCCCTCGTCGCCGCGGATCATCAGGCGGTTCGACCACGCCGCGAACGTCACCGGACGCCGGACCGCGCCCTCCTCGCCGAAGAGGACGAGCTTCGGGCGACCGGACTGGCTGACGTAGATCATCTCCTTCGAGCTCGGCACCACCTGAAGGTCGAACTTGTCGTCCACGACGTAGGTGCGGACGATCGGGTCGTTCCGCTTCTCGAGGCACTCGAACGCGGCGAGGCGGATGTCGACGTCCGCGTCGTCGAGGAGCGGGCGGAGCGCCAGGTCGATCCGCGGGTCGAGCCCGAGGTTCGCGAGGAGGTCGATCGCAAGCAGCCGGGTGGTGGAGTCGCCGGTGGTCGCCATCTCGATGAGGGGCGGCACGACCATCGGGTCCTTCAGGTAGGCGCCCGCCTCGATCGCGGCGCGGCGGGGACCATCCTCCGGGTAGGTGTAGAGGTCCTGGAAGACCGGGATCGACTTGGAGCCGATCGCCCGCCAGCGCCACGCGGCCGCCTCGCCCTGACCGGGGCTCGCGAGGAGCGCCCGGCGCACCGCGTAGGCGGTCTGCTCGGGCGCGGTGGTCATGAGCGAGGTGTGCTGCACGAGCTTCACGAACTCCTCCGCCTTGTCGCGCCAGGAGGGAGGCACGTTCAGCTCGATGACGTCCCCGGAGCGACCGTGCGCGGTCTCGGTGCGCTGCCCGGGCTCGCGGGGGAACATCGAGTTGACCGCCGACTGCATCGTCGCGGCGCGGGCGTGGCTCGTGCTCGCGAGGCGGACCTTGATCGGGATGTCCTTGGTGGTCTTCCCGCCCTCGAGGATCCGACCGGACGTGCGGTTGATCGAGTCTCGTCCGTTCGCGTCGGGCTCGATGAAGGGGTTGATGAAGATCGGTCCCCGCGCCTCCGCGAGGGCGAAGGGCTGCTTGCTGCCGGTGGTGAGCGGACCCGGTCGGAGGTCGGTCGTGTAGAGCGTGCCGCCCTCGAGGCTCGTGGTGCCGGAGCCGGGGATCGCCACGACCCGCACGTCGAAGGTCGCCTCCTTGGGCGAGCCCGCGGGGATCACTCCCTCGACGATGACGACCGCGACGTCGTCGGAGTTGAGCATCTTCTCCGGGCTGAGGTCGCCGGCGCCGTGGGCGGCGCTGCCGATCCCGCGCCTTGCCATCTCGCGGATCATCTGCGCCCGCACCTCGGCGGGCATGATCCGGCTGCCGGTTCCCTTGAGCCCGACCACCAGCCCGTAGCCGCGCACGATGGTCGGCTCGAAGCCGATCATGATGCTCTCGCTCATGATCGTGCCGCGGAGGATCGGCTCCACGTCGAGCTCGAAGTTCGGCTCGTTGCGGGTCGTCTTCGGCTTGGGCGTCGCCTTCTCCACCATGCAGCCCGCGAGGGTCGGCAGGGCGAGGGCGCAGAGCGTCGCGGCGAGGACTCGAAGGCGGGGATGAGGCACGGTGACTGGCGTCGGAAGGCTTCGGATGGGCGCTACTGGATTCGAACCAGTGACCCCCGCCGTGTAAAGGCGGTGCTCTCGCCGCTGAGCTAAGCGCCCGGCGTGGATCGAGCGGCAAGTGTACGGGGGAGGAGCCGCCGCGGCTCCGTAGAATCGAGCCGTCGCGTCGAGTCGCGGACGAAGCGACCGCGGCGGACGCAGCTCCTCGGGACCCTCGACCCCCGAGGGCGACGCGGCAGGTCGCGGTGGATCGGGTCGAGCAGGACGAGGCGATCGGTGGATCACGAGCCGTCGGGTGATCGTTCGGTCGAGCCTCGTCCGCCAGGAACGCCGGAAGCGCCCGAGTCGCCGATGCCACAGGAGGAGCCTCAGGCTCGACCATCCGGGGCGGTCGATCCCCGTCCCTCGTGGCGGGCGCAGGCGCGGGTCCTCGCGGCATTGCTCGAGCCGGCGATCGCGCGGCGGTTCGGCGACCGGCTCCGCCGCGTGGTCGAGGGTCGCCTCCGCGGTCCTCGCGCGGGTCATGCCGTCGAGGAGGCGAGGCGGGAGATCGCGGCGCTCGCCCGACGCCGCTCGATGCCGCTCGACCTGACCCCGCCGCCCGCGGACCTCCCGATCGCGGCGGTCTGGTCGGACCTCGCCGAGGCGATCCGTAGGCACCGCGTGGTGGTCGTGCGGGGCGAGACCGGCAGCGGCAAGAGCACCCAGATCCCGCGGATCGCCGCGTCGCTCGGGCTCGGGATCGAGGGACGCATCGTGGTGACGCAGCCGCGCCGCATCGCGGCGCGGGCGATCGCCGCGCGGATCGCCGCGGAGTGCAAGGTCGAGCTCGGCGGCGGCGTCGGCTACCGCACCCGCTTCGAGGACCGCACCTCGCCCGCGACCCGCATCGAGGTCGCGACCGACGGCGTGCTCGCCGCGCGGCTCGGGCACGATCCGCTCCTCCGCGGCTGCGAGGTGGTGGTGATCGACGAGGCGCACGAGCGGAGCCTCGTCATCGACCTGCTGCTCGGGGCGCTCCGCCGCGCGACGCGGCGCCGCGACGACCTGCGGGTGATCATCTCCTCCGCGACCCTCGCCGCCGAGCCGATCGCCGCGTTCTTCGGTGGAGCGCCGATCCTCGACGTGCCCGGGCGCCGGCATCCGGTCGAGATCCTGCATCGACCGATCGAGGAGTCCGGCGAGGCGGACGCGGAGGCAGCGCTCCTCGAGGCGATGGCGTCCGGCATCGACGAGGTGCTCGCGCGGCAGGAGGGCGAGCCCGGCGACGTGCTCGCGTTCCTGCCGAGCACGCGGGCGATCGACGACCTCGCGGAGATCCTCGGCGGTCGGCTCGCGGCGCGGGCGACGATCCTCCCGCTGCACGCCCGGCTCGACGCGGCGGCGCAGGACGCGGCGTTCCGTGCGCCGAGGGGACCGCGGGTCATCCTCGCGACGAACGTCGCCGAGACCTCGCTCACGCTCCCTTGGGTCCGCTCGGTGGTCGATTCGGGACTCGCCCGCGTCCGGCGCCATGACCCGCGGCGGCGGATCGCCCGGCTGCGGATCGAGCCGATCAGCCGGGCGAGCGCCCTCCAGCGCGCCGGGCGGTGCGGACGGGTCGGTCCCGGGACCTGCCTTCGGCTCTACGCGGAGGAGGACCTCGCCCGCCGCGCGGAGTTCACGCCGCCCGAGATCCTGCGGAGCGGGCTCGCGGGACTCATGCTCGAGCTCCACCATCGACGGCTTCCGCCGATCGAGGAGTTCCCTTGGGTCGATCCGCCGCCGGCGAGCCGGATCGACGAGGCACGGCGCACGCTCCGCGAGATCGGGGCGCTCGAGGAGGTGTGGCAGGGGGAGGTCCTCCGCGAGCGGCCGAACGCCCTCGCGCGTCGGCTGGCGCGGCTTCCGCTCGACCCTCGCCTCGCCCGCATCGTGCACGGAGGGCTGGAGGAAGGCTGCCTCGTCGAGGCGATCGTGATCGCCGCGGCGCTCGCGGCGCCGGATCCCCGCCTCGGCGAGCGGGCGGAGGCACGGAGTCCCGCGAGCGAGGAGGCGACGCCGGTCCTGCGTGATCCGCGGTCGGACTTCCTCTCGCTCCTCCGCCTGTGGGAGGCGTGGTCGTCGCGGCTCTCGGAGGGCGCGTCGTCAAGGCGCCGCTGGGCGAGGCGGAACCGCCTGCAGGAGGCGGCGCTCCGCGAGTGGACGGCGATCGCGCGGCAGGTCGCGGCGCTCGTGCGGCGATCGTGGCGGGTCGAGGTGCCGGCGGAGCTCGTGGTGGCGGCAGGTCTCGATCCGGTGCGGCTTCATCGCGCGGTGCTCCGGGGGCTCGTGAGCGGCGTCGCGGCGAGGGAGGCGGTCGAGTCGGGCGGTCGCGGGAAGGACCCAAGGTCGCGGGAGGGGGAGTTCGTCACCGTGGATGGCGTGCGGGCGTCGATCTGGCCTGCCTCCTCGCTTCCCCGCGATCACGGGGGACTGGTGGTGAGCGCGGAGCTCGTCGAGACCGAGCGGCGCTGGCTCCGCACCGTCGCGCCGGTGCGGGCGTCGTGGGTCGAAGAGGTCGCGCCGCACCTGCTCTCCCGCGAGCACTTCGAGCCGCACTGGATCCCGGAGACCGGTCAGGTCGCCGCGTGGGAGCGGGTGCGGCTCGGCGCGGTCACGATCATCCCGCGTCGGCGGGTGCCCTTCGGTCCCGTCGATCCCGCCGCCGCGCGGCAGGTCTTCATCCAGGAGGCGCTCGTCGCGGGTCGCTGGCGGACGCGGGGGCTGTTCGCGGCGCGGAACGCGAGGCTCCTCGAGGAGCTGGCGGAGCTCGAGGCGCGATCGCGCCGACCGCACGCGTCGCTCCGCGAGCAGGCGGTATTCGAGTTCTTCGATCGCCGGGTCCCGGCGGAGGTCCACAGCGGTCCGAGCTTCGAGCGATGGCGGCGGCAGGTCGAGGCGCGGGAGCCGAAGCTCCTCTGGATGCGTCCGCAGGACGTGGTGGGCGAGTGGCAGGTGCCCGACCCCGCCGCGTTTCCCGAGGAGCTCGTGGTCGCTCGCGCGGGCGGCGGGCGCCTGGCGCTGCCGCTGCGGTATCGACACGCGCCCGGCAGCGCGGAGGACGGCGTCACCGTCGAGGTCCCGATCGAGGCGCTCGGGGCGCTCGATCTCGATCGCCTCGACTGGCTGGTCCCGGGTCGGATCGAGGAGAAGGTCGCGGCGGTGCTGCGGGGACTTCCCAAGGACCTCCGGGTGAGGCTCCAGCCGATGCGGGAGGTCGCGGCGGAGTGCGCCCGGGCGATGGAGTCGCCCTCGACGTTCGGGATCGGATCGTTCTGGAGCGCCCTCGCGATCGCGCTCCGCCGGCGGATCGGCGAGGGCGTGGAGCCATCGCTCCTCATGGAGGTGCCGCTCGAGCCATCGCTTCGGATGCGGGTCGAGCTGCGGGGCGAGCCGCGGCGAGAGGGCGGTCAGGTCGTCGCGGCGTCGCGCGATCCGCGGTCGCTCAGGGCGCAGTGGCTTCCGGAGTCGCGGCGCCGCCTCGATGACCGCACCGGCGAGACCGAGTCGCTCTCCCGCTTCACCCGCGAGCGGATCGCGCGGCTCGAGGAGGTCGCGATCCCGCTCGAGGTCATGGTCCGGCTCGGCGGTCGCGAGATCGCGATGCACCCGGCGCTCGTCGAGCATGCGGAGGGCGTCGGGCTTCGGCTCGAGGACGACCTTGCGCGGGCGCTCGCCTCGACGATGCTCGGCCTGCGCCGCCTCTTCGTCGATGCCTCGCGCATGGCGATCGAGCATCACCTCGACTACCACCCGCGATGGTCGGAGGTCCGGGCGGCGTGGGAAGGCGAGACCGCGCTCGGCGCAGCGTCGGCATCGACCGCGCGGCGCCGGAGCGCGTCGCTGATCGACGCGGTCATCGCCCTCGTCGCGGAGCGCTCCTTCCGGATCGATCCCCGGCGCGTGCGCGACGCGGCGAGCTTCGAGGCGCGGCTCGAGCAGGGGGAGCGCGAGCTGTTTGGGCAGGTCGACCGCGTCGTCTCCTCGCTTGCGGACGCCGGGAGGCGCCGGAGGACGATCCTGCGACGCCTCGCCGAGCCGGCGCCCTCCGAGTGGCAGACGACCCTCGCGCAGGTGGCGGACCGTCTCGCGCGGCTCGACCCGAGGCACGAGGCGTTCGTCGTCGAGCTCGTCGAGGACCTTCCCCGGTTCCTCGCGGGGCTCGAGTCGCGGCTCGATCGCCTCCGCGGCTCGACCCGCGACCTCGCCGACGCCGCGGCGATCGGCGCGTTCGAGGATCGGCTTCGCGCGAGCGACCTCGCGGTGCATGACCCGCGGGCGAGCCGCCTCCGCCGCCTGATCGAGGAGCTCCACGTCGCGACCTTCGCCGACCGGCTCGGGACCCGCGAGCCGATCTCGCTCGCCCGCCTCGAGCGGGCGTTCGGCGAGGCGGTCTCTGGCTCCGTCCAATCGAGCAAGGGTTCCGCGGGATGAGTCGCGATCAGCCGGGGCTCGCAAGCCGTTCAAGCACGGCCTCCACGAACGCCGGATCCGGCGGCGGATAGGGGCGGAACTTCTCGAGCAGTCCCTGCTCCTCGCTGTGGAGGTAGGCGCGGGTGAGCCCGAGCCGCGAGGCGAGCGGGCTGTCCACGAGCGTGCTTGAGTCGGTCGCGCCCATCTGCAGGGCGACCCGCCAGTCGAAGTCGCGGAGCCCGGTGCGGTCGACCACCCGCTGCAGGTTGGGAACGGTGTCGGTGCTCGCGACGACGTGCACCCCGACCGAGGGACCCTCCCGAAGGATCGAGGCGAGCAGCTTGTCGGGCTTGGGCGGGCCGCCGTCCGAGGAGAAGCCGTAGTCGTCCTCGGCGCGGCGGAGGTCGCGGAACCGGTGGAGACCGTGGATCACGAGGAGCGTGGTGGTCGCGTCGCGGGTCGGATCGTCCTGCCGCGCGACGACCTCCGCGGCGAGCTCCGCGAGCGCCTCCGGCACCTCCCGGGGCGACACCCCGCGAGCGTCGAACGGCAGCCGATCGACGAGGCTCGGCAGCGTCCCGTGCGAGGGATCGTCACCGGGCGTTCCGTCGAGCAGCATCACCTTCAGTCCGACGCCCTTCCGCTGCACGGCGGCGCCGATGAGCGAGGAGGCGAGCATGCCGAGGGTGGTCTCGATCTGCTGACCGACCAGGACGAGGTTCGCGCCGGGCTGGCGCCGGAGCTCCGCCGCCGCGGGGTCGCGGATCGCCACCGGATCCCCGACCCAGAGCCGGAGGAGCTCGCGGGAGGGTCGCTTCGCGGGATCCCGAAGCATCGCCGCGAGCGGCGCGTTCGAGGCGAGGTCGGCGGGGGCGCTGCCCTCGAAGATGAGCGGCATCGCCGGCGGAAGACCTCGGGCGCGGGCGAGCTCGACGACGTCGGCGAGGACGCGGTCGCGGACCTCCTCCGGGAGCCACACCACCTGGAAGGGACTGTTGCCCTCGACGAGCCCGCCCGCGTCGTTGTAGATCGCCTCGCCGGGTCGCGACAGCAGCCGCGCGGCGGTGTTGTCGTCGGAGAGGATCACCTGCGCGTCCGCCTCGGAGCACTGCAGCGCGATGCGCACGCCCATCTGACCCATGGTGCTGCGGGCGAGCGAGTACGCGCCGCCCAAGGTCTGCGAGCCGAGCACCGCGTGCACGCCGAAGGCACGACCCTGCCGCGCGATGCGGTCGAGCAGGAGACCCGCCTCGCTCGCGACCTTGTCGTCCTCGGTGAAGAGCTCCTGGAACTCGTCGATCACGAGGAGCGTGCGGGGCATCGGCTCCTTTGGTCGCGCGGCACGGAAGCCCTTGAGGTCCTGCACGCCGACCGCTCGGAAGAGGTCGCCGCGCCGCTTGAGCTCGGCGTCGAGCCCCTGCAGCACGCTGAGCCCGAACTCCCGGTCGCTCTCGACCGCGACCGCCTTCACGTGCGGGAGCCGGTGGGTCGCGTAGGTCTTGAACTCGACGCCCTTCTTGAAGTCGACGAGGTAGAGCTGGACCTGCTCGGGCGAGTACCACGCGGCGAGGTTCGTGACGAGCGCATGCAGCAGGGTGGACTTGCCGGAGCCGGTCTTGCCCGCGATGAGGACGTGCTGCGCGGTGCCCTCGCCGAGCACCATCTGCTGGAGCCTCGTGGCGCCGGCGCGACCGAGGGAGACCGCGAGCCGCGGGCCGCTGTCGAGGGTCCAGCGATCCTTCGCCGCGGGGGCGATCGCCTCGAAGGGGACCTCCACGCGGGACGCCTGCTTCGCGCTGCGACCGATCCGCCCCGCGAGGGACTGCAGCAGCTCGGCGGGGGGCGCCTCGTCGAGGTGAAGCGGCAGCCGATCGAGCCCGGGCGCCTCGACCACGAGGCGCGGATCGGTGGCGCCCGCCGGGCGGATCCGGACCGCGCCCCGCGCGAGGTCCTCGGGCGGCAGCGCCGCGGGGAGGGGCGTGCGGAGGTCCCGCAAGAGGAGCGTCAGCACGCCGCAGCGGGCGCCTGACTCGAGGATGCTCGCGAGGCGCTTCGCGCCCGCGTCGGTGAGACCCGCCGGCAGGTCCGCCATGACCAGCACGCGGTAGGGCTCCGCGATCTCGCCCGCCTTCTCGTTGTAGGCGTCGATCGAGCCGAACTCGTTCCGGAGGTACTTCTGGATCACCGTCTCCATGTGCTCGGTGAGGTCGGTGAGCCGCTGCTCGACGTGACGGGGATCGGTCCAGATGCGGTCGCCGACGATCGCCTGGTCCTCGTCGGCGAGGTGCATGAAGCCGGCGAAGCTCGCCCCGAGCCCGACCGGATCGACCAAGGTGAGCCGGACCTTGCCGGGCGGCAGGGTCGTGAGGATCCGGAGCACCGCCGCCTGCAGCAGGGCGAGACCCTGCGGTCGCTGCGCCGCATCGACCTCGACGAGGAGACCTCGCCGCGCAGGAAGGGAGAGGAGGACGGGAAGCGAGGTCGCCGCGGGCCAGGGGCGGGCAGGATCGTCCGCGGGATCCTTCGCCGCCGTGACGAGCCGCGCCGGATCGACCTCGACGCCGCCGACGGCGAGGGGAAGGCTCGGCGCGCCCGCGGGATCCCAGGTCCGCCACGCGGGATCGCTCCACGGGCGGGCGCGAGGCGCGGCGAGGTCGCCAAGTGCCCGGCATCCGCACTCGAATCGATGGCGTGCCTGATCCCACGCGCGACGACGGCGTTCGAGGGCGTCGGCGTCCTCCGCGTCGATCGATTGGATCGCCTCGGTCGCCTCGCGCTCGGCGGCGGCGGTCGCCTCCTCGGCGGCGCGGCTCGCGTCGGTCCGGCGTCGGCTCGCCTCGGCGTCCGCCGCCTCGAGCCGCTCGGCTCGCTCGAGGGCGGCACGCTCGCGGTACTTCGGACCGAGTCCATCGAGCTGCGCGAGCCGCGCCTCGCGTCGGGCGAGGAGCTCGGCGAGGTAGGGATCGAACTTGGCGAGCGCGTCGGCGGTCTCGCGGGCGAGGTTCGCGTCGAGCTCGGCGTCGGCGATCCGCCGCGCCTCGTTCGCCTGCTTGAGCATCGACTCCGCCAGGCGGTCGATCGTCGCGGCGGCGCTGGCGATCCTCCGGTGCTGTCGCCCGACCTGCCGCCGGGCGACGAGAGAGGCGCACAACAGGGCGAGGATCGAGACCGCGACGCCGGCGCCGACCCCCACGAGGATGGCGGCGGTGTCCGCCTCCCGAAGCCAGGCGCCGATCGCGCCTCCGATCGCGGCGCCGGGAAGCACCAAGAGCAGCGGGAAGACGCCGCGGAAGATGAGCGGGAGCGTCAGCTTCTCGATCCGCTCGGCACCCCCGCGGATCTCGACGAGCGCCATGGGAAGGGCGGTCGGATCGCGGACCTCGGACGGACCGTCACCCGGCACGCTGCTCCTTGGCTCGCCGCTTCTGGGCTCGCCGCTTCTGGGCTCGCCGCTTCTGGGCTCGGCGATCCGGCAGCGACGCAGATGGCTTCGGACCCGTCCGCGGACTTCCTCGAGCACCGCCCGCGCCTCGGTCAGCCGCTCGCGCACCTTCTCGAGCTCGACGCGGTTCCGCTCGAGACCGCTCTCGTGCACGCTGTCGGCAAGCCACTGTGTCTCGGCGAGCGCCTTGCGGGCATCCTCCTCCGCCTGCTCGCACTTCTCGTGCGCCTCCCGGCGGGCGGTCTCGATCTCCCGCTCGATGCGCTGCAGCCGCTCCGCGTAGCGGTGCTCCTCCTTCTCGATCGCGGCGGTCCGCTCGGCGTCCGCCGCGGCAAGCGCTAGATCGCGCGACTCCCTCGCATCCTTGACGAGCTGCTCGCGTCGGGCGGTCGCGTCGGCTCGGCGCCTCGCGCTCGACTCCCGCGAGGACGCGGAATCCGCCCGATGCGCCTCGATCGACCGCGCAAGATCCTCGACGAGCACGCCGGCGGCGAGGAGCGGATCGCTCGCGGTCGGCGCGCCCGCCCCTTCGGCGGCGTCGCGGGCGGCATCTGGAGTCGGGGACGGCATGGCGTGGAAGGCGGCGCCGCGGTCGGTCACCCGCACTCTCGACGCACGACGGCGATCGTATCGCGCATCTTGTCCATCGCGGCGAGCGCCGCGCGGATGCGCCCGTCGAGCGGCTCGATCTGCTTCTCCTGCAGCGCGCGACGGACCGGGTCATCCCAGGTCTCGCAGACCCGACCCCAGCGCTGCAGAAGCTCCTGGTGCAGGAGCTGCAGCCGCAGGCGGCTCGACGCGACGCTCATGGTCGGGATCCCTTGGCGACCTCGTCGGGCGGATCGTCCGAGGGACCCGTCTCGTCGGACGCGGCGTCCGCGGAGGATCCCTCCGAGGCGACCCCCTCGCCCGCCGGCGAGCGTCGCATCGAGGTCGCGGGCGGCGGGGTGAGCTCCTTGATCGATCCAAGCAGCGCCCGCAGGTCGGGAGGCGCCGCGTGGAGGTACTGCTCGAGGGCGGTGATCGCCCGCTTGAGGAGCTCGGCGGACATGGGGAGGTCGCGCTCGAAGACCGAGCCGAGCGCCGCGGTCGCCGCCTTGTAGCGAGCCGCCTCCTGACCCAAGGCGACCGACCAATGCTTGATCCGCCGGAGCTTCTGCTCCGCCTCGTCGAGCCGCGCCTGCGCCTTCTGGAGCGCCTTCTTCTCGTCGACCGCGGAGGGCGGGCGGTCCTTGCTCGAGACGGTCACCTGCTTGCGGTAGAGGGCGCTCTTCGCGCGGGCGACCTCCTCGCTCCGGCGGCGGTGCTCGTGCTGCCAGTGGATCTTCTGGTCGCGCTCGAGCCAGATCTGCATCCGGTCGACCTCGGAGTCCGCCTCGGCGAGGGCGTTCGCGCCGTCGTGGATGAACTCGAGGAGCCCCGCGCGGAACCGCTCGAGGCTCTCGAGGTTGCGGACCTCGGCGCCCTCGGCGCTCACGCGGTCGGATCCGCGGCGGGGATGGGGGCAGGCAGGGGCAAGGCGGTGGGCACGGCTAGCGCTGGTTGAGGTACTCGTCGATCCGGTCCGCCTTCCGCATGAGGAAGGGAACGTGGACCTCCGCCGCCTTCACGAACCGCGCGAGGACCTTGATGGTCTGGTCGAACTCCTCGGCGAACTTGGTCTGCTCCTGGTCCTTCCAGGTCTCGGAGAGCTGGCTCATCCGGCTCTGGAGTCCCGCCATCCGTGCCTGCATCTCGCCGGTCGTCTTGCGCAGGTCGCCGGCGAAGCGGCGCAGTTCCTCGGGATCGACGATCGCCTTCGCCATGGGGGAAGCTCCGCGGGGTCCGAGGCGAGTCTATCCGCCATGGAACAAGGAGTCGGACGCGGGTCCCGCAGGTCATACTGATGCGAGAGGACTGACTCCAGAGGTCTGACTCCAGAGGACTGGCGCCAGAGGAGGCGACGCATGCAGCCGGAGCGCATGGTGATCGGCGGCTCGCGGGTGGATGCCGCGGATGGTCGGACGCTCGAGGTTCGCGATCCCGCCGACGATCGGGTGATCGCCCTCGTGCCGGACGGCGGCGCGGAGGCGACCCGCGCCGCGATCGACGCGGCGTCGGATGCCCTTGCGGGCTGGCGACGCCTGACCGCGCGGTCGCGGGCGGAGCTCCTTCGTCGGCTCGCCTCGTTGCTCCGGCGCGACCGCGACGCCATCGCCGAGCTCATGACCGACGAGCAGGGGAAGCCCCTCGCCGAGGCACGGGGCGAGGTCGAGTACTCCGCGAGCTTCCTCGACGTCGCGGCGGAGGCTGGTCCGCAGTTCGCCGGCGAGATCGTGCCCTCCTCGACGCCGGACCGCAGGATCCTGGTGATGCCGGAGCCGCTCGGCGTCGCGGCGATCATCACGCCGTGGAACTTCCCGCTCGCGATGATCGCCCGCAAGATCGCGCCGGCGCTCGCGGTCGGCTGCACGGTGGTGGTGAAGCCGGACGAGCGGACGCCACTCTGCGGGCTCCGCGTCGGCGAGCTCGCCCTCGAGGCGGGGATCCCGCCGGGGGTCGTCAACGTGCTGACCGGGCGACCGCAGCCGATCGGCGCGGCGATCCTCGATGATCCTCGGGTGCGGGCGATCTCCTTCACCGGCTCGACCGAGGTTGGTCGGATGCTGATGGCTGGCGCGAGCCGGCACCTCGCGCGGGTCTCCCTCGAGCTCGGAGGGCACGCGCCGCTCCTCGTCTTCGCCGACGCCGACCTTGCCCGCGCCGCCGACGCCGCGGCGAGCTGCAAGCTGCGCAACGCCGGGCAGACCTGCATCTGCGCGAACCGCATCCTCGTCGAGGCGCCGGTCGCGGAGGAGTTCCTCGCGCTCCTCGAGGCGCGGATCCGGCTTCATCAGGTCGGGCGCGGACGCGACGCCGGCACGACGATCGGACCGCTCATCGACGACGCCGCGCTCGAGAAGGTCGAGCGCCACGTCGCCGACGCGCTGGCGAAGGGCTCGCGACTGAGGCTTGGGGGCGCCCGGGTCGAGCGTCCGGGGCTCGCCCGTCGGTTCTTCGCGCCGACCCTCCTCGACGGGCTCGACCGCTCGATGAGGATCTGGCAGGAGGAGACCTTCGGTCCCGTCGCCGCGGTCGGTCGCTTCCGCGACGAGGCGGAGGCGATCGCGATGGCGAACGACTCGCCCTACGGTCTCGCCGCGTACTTCTTCACCCGCGACGCATCGCGGCTGATGCGGGTCGCGGAGGCGCTCGAGTGCGGCATCGTCGGGGCGAACGATGCGCTTCCCTCGACGGCGGAGGCGCCCTTCGGCGGCGTCAAGCAGTCTGGGTTCGGTCGCGAGGGCGGGCGGTGGGGACTCGAGGAGTTCGCGAGCCTCAAGTACGTCTCGTGGCGGATCTAGCGCCGGATCGCCTGCCGCCCCCGGCGCGTTCGACCGTCGGCGCCGCCGACGCCGGGCGTCCTCACCATGAACGACGACGCCGGGGCGGAGGTCCGCCCCGGCGCCGGGGATTGGTCACTCGTCCGACCTCGCCGGTCATTCGTCGCCGGTGAGGAAGCTCGCGAGGCGCTGCCGCCGCACGGGGTGCTGCAGCTTGCGGATCGCCTTGCTCTCGACCTGGCGGACCCGCTCGCGGGTCACCTTGAAGATGCGACCGACCTCCTCGAGCGTGTAGGTGTAGCCGTCGCCGATCCCGTAGCGGAGCTTGAGGATCTCGCGCTCGCGATAGGTCAGGGTCTTCAGGACGTCGTTGATCCGCGCCCGCAGCATGTCGTTGGTCGCGGAGTCCGAGGGCGACTCCTGCCTCTCGTCCTCGATGAAGTCGCCGAAGTGGCTGTCCTCGCTCTCGCCGACCGGTCGGTCGAGCGAGATCGGATGCCGGGAGATCTTCATCACCCGGCGGACCTCCTCGAGCGGCATCTTCGCGCGAAGCGCGATCTCCTCCGTCGTCGGCTCGCGACCGAGCTCCTGCAGCAGGTGCTTCTGGATGTTCCGCAGCTTCGACATCGTCTCGATCATGTGGACCGGGACGCGGATGGTGCGGGCGTGGTCGGCGATCGCGCGGGTGATCGCCTGGCGGATCCACCACGTCGCGTAGGTCGAGAACTTGTAGCCGCGCTTGTACTCGTACTTGTCGACCGCCCGCATGAGCCCGGTGTTGCCCTCCTGGATGATGTCGAGGAAGGGGAGACCGCGGTTTCGGTACTTCTTGGCGATCGAGACGACGAGCCGCAGGTTGCCGCCGGAGAGGTCGCGCTTCGCCTGCTCGTACTCGCCGAACGCCCGCTCGATGTCGCGGACCCGATGCAGGAGCGCCTCCGACGGCTCGAGCACGAGGCTCACGAGCCCGTCCCGCTCCTCCCGCATGACCATGAGGTCCTCGGGATCGTGCTTGTCCGGCTGCTTCGCCGCCTTGGCGAGCGTCGCCTCGAGGTGCTGGACCTTGCGGTTGATCGCCTGCAGCTTCCGCAGCAGCGGCTGGATGCGGCCGGTGCGGAGGCAGCACTCCTCGAGGAGCGTGGCGATGCGCCGCCGCCGGCGCAGCATCTCGTCCTTCAGCCGGGCGAGGGTGGTCTCGTTGGTCGCGCCCTGCAGCGCATCCCACGCCTCGCGGTTGAGCTGGAGCAGCTTGTCGACGGTCACGCGGTTCACCGGGATCCGCGCCGCGATCTTCTCCTTCGCGTTCGGCTCCGCGGTCGAGATGCGCATCGTCCGGTCGAAGGGCAGGCTGCCCTCGTGGACCTGCCTGAGGATCTCGATCGCGCAGGTGCCGGCGTAGTCGCTCTCGAGGACCTTGCGGCGGAAGATCATCCGGGTCGTCTCGATCTTCTTCGCCAGGCGGATCTCCTCCTCGCGGGTGAGGAGGGGAATCGTGCCCATCTGCGTGAGGTACATGCGGATGGGGTCGTCGATCCGCCGCGAGCCCTGCTCGGCGATCGCCTGCTCCACCACCGCCTGCGCCTCCGCGTCGTCGAGGATCTCCTCGTCGGTCTCCGCGGTCTCGGGCGCCTCGCCGGTCTCGGTCGTCTCGGCGACGTCCTCGGCGAGCCGCTCGGCGGCGGCGTCGGGGACCTCCGCCTCCTCGGGATCGGGGGGCGCCTCGTCGTCGATCATCTCGACCTTCGGCGCCTTCGAGGACTTCTTGGGATCGTCGCGGATGAACTTGAGCTCGGTCTGCAGCGGCGCGACGAAGCAGGCGTGACCCGAGCGGCGCACCTCCGGCTCGTCGATCAGGGTGACCGCGTGATGGCGCAGCAGGACGAGGAGCTCGTCGAGCCGCACCGGATCCACGAAGTCATCGGGGAGGCAGGTGTTGAGCTCCTCGTAGCTGATCCAGCGGCGCTGGATGCCGACGGTGACGAGCTCGCGAAGGACCGGTTGCAGTTCGTGGATGACCAGGCTCACGGGGACGAGGCTCCAATCGCCGAGGGTAGGCGGCGTTCACGCGGGGCGGGCGATCCTTCCGATGGCGGTCGCGCGACCGCCTCCATGTCGAAGCCGCTCGAGGCGGCGGGCAACTTCCAGGGGATCCGAGGGGCTCGCCGAGTCGAGTCGCTCGCGGTCGATCTCCGCGAGGCGGTCGAGGCGGTCGAGGTCGTCGAGCGCGGCGGCGAGCTGCGTCGGCGCATCGCCCTCGAGCGAGGGGCGGCGGTCGGCGAGCGCAAGGAGCTCGTCGAGGTCGCGGTGCCGCGGGGCGGGCACCTCGGCGAAGAGGTCGGAATAGACCGGCTCGCGACCGGCGGCGAGCGCCGCGAGCAGCCACGTCCGCGCGACGTTCGCGAGGGGATCGAGCAAGGGGCGAGCCGGTGCGTCGGCGGCGTGCTGGGGAAAGGCGATGAGCACCGAGACGAGCGTGTGCTCCGCGACCCGCCGCGACGGCGGCACCTCGATCGCGGCGTCGAAGGGGGAGGCGACCGAGGGCGGCGGGGATTCGGCCGTCATCGAGCTCGGCGCGGCGACCTGGCGCGAGACCGCCGCGGGCATCGCCCCGAGAAGGGCGCCCGTGGTGACCCCCGTCCAGGCGGCGAGCCGCTCGAGGACGAGGCTCCGACGCAGGGGGTTCATCCGCGCGAATCCGAGGTCGGCGAGCCGGCGCAGGAACGCCTCCAGCGCCTGCTGTCGCCCCGAGAGTCCGGTCGCGTCCCGCCACGTTCCGCGGAACCGCTGCAGGAGGAACTCGAGCGAGTCGATCGCCCCCGCGACCGTCGCCTCGAGCACCTCGCGACCCTCCGGCTTCTTGAGGAGATCGTCCGGATCCAGCCCGCCGGGCAGGACGCCGATCCGCACGTCGAGCGTGCCGCCGAAGAACACCTCGACCGCGCGGTCGGCGGCACGCTGCCCCGCCTCGTCGCCGTCGAAGAGGAGGACCACCGCCTCCGCCTTGTTCCGCAGGAGCCTCGCGTGCTCGGCGGTGAGGGCGGTGCCGAGCGTCGCCACCACGTGATCGAAGCCCGCGGCATGGCAGGCGATGACGTCGAGGTAGCCCTCGACGACGACCGCGAGCCGGCGGCGGATGATCGACTGCTTGGCGAGGTCGAGCCCGAAGAGCGTCGCGGACTTCTTGAAGACCGCGGACTCGGGGCTGTTCAGGTACTTGGGCTGGTCCTCGGGATCGATCTGCCTCGCCCCGAACGCGACGACGCGACCCATCTCGCTGCGGATCGGGAACATCAGGCGGTGGCGGAACCCGTCGATCCACTCGCCGCGCGAGCTGCGGCGGAGCAGCCCGGCGTCCACGAAGTCCTCGATCCGCACGGCGGCATCCTCGGCGCCGCGACCACGGGCAAGCCACGCCGAGACGACCTTCGAGAGGTGATCCCAGCCGGCGGGCGCCGCGCCGAGGGCGAAGGACTCCTGCGCCGCCGCGGGGACGCCTCGGCGGGCGATCATCTCGCGCGAGGAGGTGCCGAGCGACCCGTCGGCGAGGAACCGGCGGAAGGTGCGCGACGCGAACTCGTTTGCCTTGAGGAGCCCGGTCCGCGCGTCGCGATCGGCGCCCGACTCCGAGCGGCGGGGCGTGAGCGTGATGCCGCTCCGCTCGGCGAGCAGCCGCAGCGCCTCGGGGAACTCCACGCGGTGATACCGCATCACGAAGTCGATCGCGTTGCCCGCGGCGCCGCAGGAGAAGCACTTGAAGAAGGGGATTCCCTTGTGCGTCACCACCGCCATCGACGGGCGGTGGTCGTCATGGAAGGGGCACAGCCCGAGGTGCTCGCGACCCTTGGGAGCGAGCCTGACGTGCTCGCCGACGAGGGCGACCAGATCGGTCGCCTCGAGGACGCGGTCGCGGTCGGAGCGGTCGAAGCTCATGCTGCCATTCCTCCGGAGATCTCCGCCGAGTCCTCGACGGGCGCACGCAGAAGGATGGAATGGAGCGAGTGCATGGCAGCGCGGGAGCGAGCGAAGAACACCGCCACGGTCGCCGGGGGGCGCCTTGGCGTTCTGACCTGCGATTCAGTGGACTCCAGCCTCTGTGAGCCGCGAGCGTCCGTGCCGCGTGCCTCTCATCTCCCGCGCCGGCTTCATCGGGGTGCGTTCCCCGCCGGTCGCGACACCTCAGGTTGTGCCCGCTCCAAGGCGCGGGAGGCGTGGCTGGCACTCAGGTCCGAGGGGTCGGAAGGGTTTCCGGATCCACCCAATGGACCGTCCGAGTCACTCCGGGAGGGAGGGTAGACCCATGTGGCGGGGGGTCAACCAAGACAAGGGAAAATCTCACCAGAACCGCTTGACTTCGGTCGGGCGAGTTGACCTACGTGCGCGACGATCACTTCGCCCGCGTCGCCGCGCGGCGCATCGGCTTGACGACGAGACCCTGACGGATCGCCTTGGTCGAGACCTTGATCCGCTTCGGCACGCCATCCACGAGCGCCGTCACCGTCTGCAGGTTCGGCTTGAACTTGCGGCGGGTGCAGGCGGTGATCTTCGTGCCGACGCCGCCCAAGTACTTGGCACGACCGCGGGTACGGATCGAGTTGCCGAAGGAGGTTCGGGCGCCGGTGAAGTGGCATTGACGGGGCATGGCGGTGTCCGGGGCGACTTTGAAGAATCGCGGAGGATAGCGAGCAGCCTCGACCGGGGCAACGGTCCACCCACGTCGAGGGTCGATCTCGGCAGGTGTTGATCCGGGAGCACTTCTCCGCAGGCTCGGCAGGCTTCCTCGCCCGACTCGGGAGCCTCGGAGTTCCGTGCAGGCGAGGCGGCGGGGATGAGGCGCCCCGACCTGCTCCGACCCAGGCTTGGCGTCAGCGGTCCGCGCCGGAGTGCTCGGGTCGAAGTCGAGCCGCCTCGATCAGCGAGGTGAGACCGCGGGCATCCTCCGCCCCGAACGCACCCACCTCGTGGCTGTCGAGGTCAAGGACCCCCCAAGGCTCGGGATTCCCGAGAGGGAGCACGATCTCGGAGAGGTCCCGCGGATCGCAGGCGACGTAGCTCGAGCCCAAGGTCCGGACGTCCTCGACGATCACCGTCTGCCGCGTCGTCAGGCCGCGCCCGCAGACCCCGTGGAGCCCGATCGGAGAGCACGCCGGGCGGTCGCGGCAGGCTCCCAGCACGAGCCGCGAGTCGGATGGCGCGGCGGGATCGACGAGGTA
This sequence comes from Phycisphaerae bacterium, assembly GCA_016873275.1. Classification (GTDB taxonomy): domain Bacteria; phylum Planctomycetota; class Phycisphaerae; order Phycisphaerales; family SM1A02; genus VGXO01. Next base: position 59,759 of record VGXO01000006.1, on the reverse strand, counting down.
GATCCCGAGCCAGGACACGCCGGTCCCGCGGAGACCCTCCCAGAGGAGATCCACGAACTCGCGATGCCCAAGCGGCGCTCCGCCGCCCCGCGCGGCGATCGCCTCCGCGATCGCGCCGTAGGGGCGTGGTCGCCGCGGCGTCAGGCGGTCTCCTTCGAGAGGCGTCGGGCGAGCGAGGCGAGCGAGCGGGGCTTCTCGACGGCGTCGGCGTCGACGAGGTAGACGACGTTTGTGTTGTCGAGCTCGGGGAGCTCGTACATCCGGTCGATCATGATCTCGTCCATCACCGAGCGGAGCGCCCGGGCGCCGGTCTGGCGGTTCATCGCCCGCTTCGCGAGGATCTGGAGCGCATCGGGGGTGAACTCGAGCGAGGCGCCCTCGAGCGAGAAGAGGTGCTGGTACTGGCGCACGATCGCGTTCCGCGGCTCGGTGAGGATCCGGATCATCGCGTCCGAGTCGAGCGGATCGAGCGGGCAGGCGATGGGGAGGCGACCCACGAGCTCGGGAATGAGCCCGAACTCGACCAGATCCTCCGGCGCGAGCTGCCGCAGGACCTTCACGTCCTCGGCGCCGCCCGCGCCGCCGTCGCTCGCGAAGCCGATGCGCCGCTTGCCGAGCCGGCGTCGGACGATGTCCTCCATGCCGACGAAGGAGCCGCCGCAGATGAACAGGATGTGGGTCGTGTCCATCTGGATGTACTGCTGCTCGGGATGCTTGCGCCCGCCCTGCGGCGGCACGTTCGCGACGGTGCCCTCGAGCATCTTGAGCAGCGACTGCTGCACGCCCTCGCCGGAGACGTCGCGGGTGATCGACACGTTGTGGGAGGTCTTCCCGATCTTGTCGATCTCGTCGATGTAGATGATGCCGCGCTGGGCGTGCTCGAGGTCGTAGTCCGCCGCCTGGAGCAGCTTGAGGAGCAGGTTCTCGACGTCCTCGCCGACGTAGCCCGCCTCGGTGAGCGTGGTGGCGTCGCCGATCGCGAAGGGCACGTCGAGGATCCGCGCGAGCGTCTTCGCGAGCAGGGTCTTCCCGGTGCCGGTGTTGCCGAGGAGGAGCACGTTGCTCTTGTCGAGCTCGACGGGCGACTCCTCCTGCTCCGCCTCGCTGAGCCGCTTGTAGTGGTTGTGCACCACCACCGAGAGCGTCCGCTTCGCGTGGTCCTGCCCGATCACGTACTGATCGAGGAACTCCTTGATCTGCCGGGGGCTCGGGATGTGCTCGAAGAGCGGCTTGCTGCCCGCGACGCGGCGGCGCTCCTGCTTGAAGATGTTCTGGCAGAGGTCGGTGCAGTTGGTGCAGATGTACACCTCGCCCGGACCCTCGACCATCGGGCCGACCTCGCGGGAGGTCTTGCCGCAGAAGGAGCAGGTGGTCACCTTTCGCCCGCGGAACCCGCCATCGCCGCCGCTGCCGCTCCCGCCCGCGCCACCGCCGGAGGAGCCTCCGCCGCCATCGCCCTTCGGAGGACTCGGTCGTCGGCTTCCGAAGTCCGGCGGGAGACCGCGGGTCGCCGCGGCGGGAACGGGGTGGCGTGCTGCAGGGTCCATGGGCTCTCGGCTCCTCACGAGATCGCGCCTCGTCCGATGGAGCGAGGGCAAGTGTACTGGTCGATCCTTAGCATGCCCGGCGCATCCCCGGCACGCACGCTGCTCGAACGACCAAGACGATGGCACCTGCCCGGTGCTGGACAAGTCGGCGGTGAGGTTTCCGCCGCTTTTCCCGTGGTCACGCGCCCGAGGGAGGCGTTCCCGGTCCCTGCCGAGGTGAGACCGCGGATCGTGTCGAGTCATCGATCAGCGCCCGGCGGATCGCTCGCGCCTGCTCCTCGGAGAGCTCGCCTTGCGAGCGAAGGCGGTCGATCTCCTCGACCGAGAATCCGGCGGGGGAGCGATCCACGCCCCTCGCGAGGCGACGCTTCAGCATGGTCGCGAGGATCCACAGGACCACCGCCGCCACCGCGAAGACGCCGAGCCACGGGAGGGTCTCCGCCGCGAGGGACTCGACGTCGGGCGGGGGCGAACCTGCGGGCACCGCCGCGAGCGACATCATCGCGTCGCGCGGCGGGCGGCGTCGGCGTTCCACTCGTCGATCGAGGTCTCGGTGACCTCCGCCTTGTCGATGATCCGATCGAGCGTCTTCTGCTCGCGAAGGTCGCTCGCGAGCGCCCCGATCCGGTTCGCCTTGGCGAGCTCGTTCCGCAGCTGGTCCGGTCGCTCCCCGCGCTGCCGGGCGAGCCGCGCGATGCGGGCGTTGACCTCGTTCTCGCTGACGGTCACCCCGAGCTGCTCCGCGACGCGGATGAGGATCAGCGAGAGCTTCAGCTGGTCGCGGAGCCGCGGCTCCGACTCCTGTCGGAAGCGGGCAAGCTCGGTCTCGAGGCGCTCGGGATCGAGTCCGCGCGAGAGGAGCTCGGCGCGGCGCCGCTCGACCATCGAGGTCGCCTGCTGGGTCGAGAGCTTCTCGGGCAGCGCCATGTTCGTGGCGCCGACGAGCTGCTCGGCGACCTGCTCGCGCATGGCGCCACGCTGCTCGCTCGACATGCGGTCCTCGAGGGCGAGCTTCACCTGCGGACGGACGTCGTCGGCGGAGGGGAGACCCAGCGCCGCCGCGACCTCCTCGTTCGAGGCAGGATGGATCCGCTCGGCGTCGCGGATCTCGTACTCCATCCGGAGCTTCGCCCCGCGGACCTCCGGAAGCTCGTGTCCCTCCGGACCGATCGTCTCGATCACCACCGCGTCGCCGATCTTGCGTCCCTTGAGCTTCGCCGCGAGCCCGTCGACGAGAACGCCGAGGAACTGCCCGCGGCCGCCCTCCGCGTCGGTGGGGACCGTCGCGAGGGCATCGTCGGCGGTGAAGAACGGCTCAGCGACGCCCTCGCGGAACACCTTGACGGGACCGATCATCCGATCCATCGCCTCGAAGGGACCGCTGATCCGCTCGGGATTGCCGAACCACCGGCGCTGCCGCTCGATCTCCGCGTCGATCGCGGCGTCGGGCACGGAGCCGACGGGCTTGCGGATCTTGAGCCCCTCGATCTTCGGGAGCTCGAAGTCGGGCATCACCTCGAGGTCCACCTCGAAGACGTAGTCGCGACCGCGCTCGAGTTCGGGCGGCACCGCGCCCTTGGGAAGCTCGGGCTCGCCGAGCGGACGCACCTGCGCCTTGCGGATCGCCTCCGAGAGCGCAAGCCCGATGAGGCGGTCGCGGGTGTCGCGGGCAACGTCAGGACCGAACCTCCTCTCGAGCATCGCCCGGGGAACCTTGCCGCGCCGAAATCCCGGCAGCGCCGCGTCGCGGGCGATGGAGGCGAACGCCTCCTCGAGGCGGCGGTCCACCTCGGCGGACTGCACCGTCACCTTGAGGCGGCGGGAGGTCGGCGAGGTCGAGTCGACCTGCACGTCGACGGAGAGCTCGTTGGGGGAGGCGACGGCGGCGTCGGTCATGGTCGGGGTCCGGACGAGGACGGTCCGCGACCGACCTCGGGCGAGCCCCGGAGAATAGCAGGACCCTCGGCGCGGCACCACGGGCGGACCGGGGCGTGCCGAGGGTCCTGGGGCGAGCGAGGCGAGGGCTCAGCGAAGGATCAGGTCCGCGTAGGTCGGGATCGGCCAAAGGTCGGCCGGCACCCTCCGCTCGAGCGCGTCGCAGATCTGGCGGATCTCGAGGAGCAGCGGCACGATCGCGTCGCGACCATGGCGGAGCTGCTTCTCCGAGGTCTTCGGATGCTCCGCCTCCGCCTCCTCGAGGCGTCGGCACGCGTCGCGGAGGCTCGAGATCGACGCGGCGACGTGACGCAGCTCGGCGGTGCCGTCCGCGGACTCGACGCCCACCGCCTCGGTCGCGGCGAGGATGTCCGCGAGCTCGCCCTGATGCCGCATCGCCGCCGGCAGCACCTGGGTCCGGACGATCGCGAGCAGCGTCCGCGCCTCGATGCCGAGGACGGTGAGGTACTGCTCGCAGAGGACGTCATAGCGGGCGTCGAGCTCGCGGGAGGAGAGGACGCCGTACTTCGCGAAGAGGTCCTTCGCTGCCTTCGCCTTGAGGACCGGGATCGCCTCGGCGCTGCTGCGGAGGTTCAGGAGCCCGCGGCGGGCAGCCTCGGCGTGCCACTCGGCGCTGTAGCCATCGCCGTCGAAGCAGACGCGGCGGTGCTTGGAGACGATGTCCTTGAGGAGCGCCCGCACCGCCGACTCGAGCTTCGCCTTCGTCGCGCCCTTGCCGGCGCGGCGCTCGAGCTCGGTGGCGATGAAGTCGAGGCTCTCCGCGATGATGGTGTTGAGGACGGTGACGGGCCACGCCACCGCCGCGGTGGAGCCGACCGCGCGGAACTCGAACTTGTTGCCGGTGAAGGCGAAGGGGCTGGTGCGGTTGCGGTCGCTCGCGTGCCGCGGGAGCTGCGGCATCGAGCTCGCGCCGAGCTCGAGCGACCCGCCCTTGCGGGTCTTGGTCGCCTTGCCCGACTCGAGCTGGTCGAGGATGTCGGTGAGCATCTCGCCGAGGAAGATCGACATGATCGCCGGCGGCGCCTCGTTCGCGCCGAGGCGGTGGTCGTTGCCGGCGGAGGCGATCGCCGCCCGCAGCAGGTCCGCCCGCAGGTCCACCGCGCGGATCACCGCGCAGAGGAACGTGAGGAACTGCATGTTGGTGTGGGTCTCGTCGCGCGGGTCGAGGAGGTTGACGCCCGTGTCGGTCGCGATCGACCAGTTGCAGTGCTTGCCGGAGCCGTTCACGCCGGCGAAGGGCTTCTCGTGCAGGATGCATTCGAAGCCGAAGCGGGACGCCACCGAGCGGAGCACGTGCATGGTGAGCATCTGGTGGTCGACGGCGACGTTCGCGTTCTCGAAGATCGGCGCGATCTCGTACTGCGAGGGCGCGACCTCGTTGTGCCGGGTCTTCACCGGGACGCCGAGCTCGAAGAGCCGCCGCTCGACCTCGCTCATGAAGCTCACCACGCGGTCCGGGATCGCCCCGAAGTAGTGGTCGTGCTGCTGCTGCCCCTTCGGCGGCGGGGCGCCAAGGAGGGTGCGACCGCAGATCCGAAGGTCGAGGCGCTCGGACGCGAGGTCGGCATCGACGAGGAAGTACTCCTGCTCGGCGCCGAGGGTCGAGATCACCCGGTTCACCCCGGCGTCGGTGCCGAAGATCCGGAGGATCCGCATCGCCTGCAGGCTGACCGCGTCGATCGAGCGGAGGAGCGGCAGCTTCTTGTCGAGCGCCTCGCCCGTGTAGGAGACGAAGACCGTGGGGACGCAGAGCGTCGTCACGCCGGACTCGGTGCGGATGAGGAACGCCGGGCTCGTCGCGTCCCAGGCGGTGTAGCCGCGCGCCTCGTAGGTGTCGCGGATGCCGCCCGAGGGGAAGCTGCTCGCGTCCGGCTCTCCCTGGATCAGCTGGCTTCCGGAGAACCGCTCGATCGCGCCGCCCTCGGAGGTGAGCGAGAGGAAGGCGTCGTGCTTCTCCGCGGTCGAGCCGGTGAGCGGCTGGAACCAGTGGCAGTAGTGGGTCGCGCCGTGCTCGATCGCCCAGTCCTTCATGGCGCTCGCGACGGTGTTCGCGATCGCGGGATCGAGCGCGAGCCCGAGGCGCATGGTGCGCTGGAGGTTCGCGAAGACGTCGGAGGGCAGACGCTTCAGCATCACGTCGCCGCTGAAGGTCAAGGTGCCGTAGAGGTCCGACGCGCGCGGGGCGCCCGAGGAGGAGGAGTTGGAGTTCATCGAGCCGTTGTCCATCGAGTCGAGCCGTTCGCGGGGCATGGGAGGAATCCGGGAGGGGCGGAGAGAGGCAGTATCCGGACCTTCGGAGAAGCGGGCAACCGACTCAAGCGCGGTCGGGCGGAATGGGACGCGTCGAGCTCCGACCCAGCACGGGGGGCATCCCCGGCGAGGCATCCACGGCGAGGCATCCCCGGCGAGGCATCCCCGGCGAGGCATCGGCTCAGAACGCCAGCCGCCGGCGGGCTCGGTAGTCCCAGACCACGAAGCGGTCGAGGTCCTCGCCCGAGACGTGGAAGAGCCGACCGCCGGTCGAGGTCGCGAGGCGATCGGCGAATCGGAGATCGTCCTCCGTCTGGTTCCAGGAGGGGAGCAGCATCACGTTGACGCAGATCCCCTCAGCGGCGGCGCGACGACCCTCCCGGAGGGTCGCCTCCTCGGTCCGGGGATCCGGTGGATAGAGCATGTAGAGGTCGGAGCCCTCGCAGTGGGCGGTCGGGAGACCATCGGTGATCAGGATCACCTGACGGTTGGCGGCGTCCTGGGCTCCGAGCAGCCGACGCGACAACTCCAGCGCCCGCTGGATGTTGGTGAAGTGGAGCGGGAGGTCAAGCTCGTCGAGGGAGGGATCCGAGAGATCCGCGCGGAGCCGCACGATCGGCTTCCGGATCGTGACGGGACGGGGGAGCAGCTCCGCGACCTCGGCGACCGTCCGGACCCTCGCGAGGGTGTCCATCGACACGAAGCGGAGGAAGTCCCCGGGGTACTCCCGTCGGATGAGACCGTCGAGCGCGAGCGCCATCCGCTTGCAGTGGACGTACTGACCCGCCTGCCGCATCGAGCCGGACATGTCGAGGATCACCACCGTCGCCGCCTTGGGCGAGTGTCGGGTGCGGAAGACGCGGAGGTCCTCGCCGCGGAGCAGCGGGTCGTTCCCGCCGGCGGGAGCGGTCGGTCGGGACGCCCGGCGGACCAGCGCCTCGGTCATGCTCTCGACCGGATCGAGGTGGGCGAGGGGATCGCCGAACTCCCACGGTCGAGTCGTGGACGACTCGATGGCGCCCTCGGCGTCCGTGACCGGCTGGTGCCGACCCGAGCGACCTCGACGAAGGTCGGCGAAGATCGCCGCGAGCAGGCGGCTCTGGTAGGTGCGCCACGCCTTGGGCGTCAGTTGGTAGCCCTCCGGTCCCTCCTCGAGCCCTTGCTGCTCCGCGAGTGCCCGCAGGATCTCGTTCACCTGACGCTGCATGCCCGCGACCGACTCGGCGTCCTGCTCGGAGAGGAGCTCCCGCAGCTCGTCGAGGTCGATGATGCCGACCCGCGCGTGGCGCCGCGCCTCCCGCAGCTGTGCGAGGAGCTTCTCGATCCGATCGAGCTCCTCGCCGAGCTCGATCGCGCGGGGGATCGAGGCGTCCTCCCGACCTCGAAAGCGCCAGCGCGACGCGATCCGCTCGACCTCGAAGCGGTCGCCGAGCGCCTTGAGGAGCCGCATGACCTGCCGGGACGCCTCGGAGCCATCCGGAAGACGCGACCAGAGCCGCTCGAGCCCTCGGAGGTGCTCGCGCTCGAGCTCGCGGTCGATCGCGGCGAGGACCTCCGGCGGAAGCGAGAGGCTCCCTCGCCGCGCGGCGATCTCCTTCGGTGCCTCCCGCCGCGCCGCGTCGAGCCGGTAGGACGCGAGGATCTTCTCCCTCCGCGCCTCGAGGCGGGCGATGAGGTCGTCGAGGCTCGGACCGAGCCCGGCGATCGAGCGGGGGTCGATCTTCACGGCGTCGGCGAGCTCTGCCGGCGTGAGCGGTCGCTGCCGTCCCTCGGCGAGCATCCGGTCGAACACCCCGGAGACGAGGTCGGGGGGCTCAAGCGGCGGCGGCGCGTGCCGCGGGTCGTAGGCGTGGTAGGCGTGGATCACGCCGCCCGGACCGAGCCTCGGCGAGGGGAGATCGCGCGACTCGTCGGGGGGCGAGGGCATCGATGAAGCCTACGACTCGTAGCGGATGTTGCCGTGCCGCTCGCTTCGGCTGATGCGGTCGGTCGCCCAGAGTCCGGCGAGCACGAACTCGACGCAGCTCGCCCGCACCGCCGGATCGCCGGCGGCGTTCACCTCGAACGCCTTGCTCCAGGCGGCCGGCAGGTCCTTGAGGCGAGCCTCGTAGTGGGAGGAGGGAAGCATGTCGCCCACCTCGAGCCGCAGTCCCTTCGCGAAGTCGCCGGCGATGGCGTCGAGTCCGTGCTCGTCGACGTACTCGGTGAACACCACGCGGATCGCCGCCGCAAGCAGCGCCTCGAGCAGCTGCTTCTCGTCCATGGCGTGATTGCCGAGGGCGTCGAGCTCGAGCTTCCCGGTGGCGGAGGAGCCGAGGTGGGCAAGGTCGCTGATCCGCGGCACCGACGGACGCTCGCCGAGGCGGATCCCGCGGGCGCGGGCGCTTGCGATCATCGTCCGCCAGTTGGCGAGCGAGAACCGCGCGGAGACCCCGGAGGATTGATCGACGAGCCGGCTTCCCCGCGCCTCGACCGCGAGCTGCTCGAGGATCTCGTCCATGAAGGGCGGCACGACGACCGGATGGGCGCCGCCGAGGTCGAGCCCCGCCTCCTGGCGGGTGATCGCGATGCCGAGCGCCCGCTCGCGCGGATAGTGCGTCGAGATCGTGGAGCCGATGCGGTCCTTGAGCTGCGGGATCACCTTGCCCGAGCGGTTGTACGTGCCGGGGTTCGCCGAGAAGAGGAGCATCACGTCGAGGTCGAAGCGGATCGGATGTCCACGGATCTGGACGTCCCGCTCCTCGAGCACGTTGAAGAGCCCGACCTGCACGCTCTCGTCGAGGTCAGGGAGCTCGTTGAGGGCGAAGATCCCCCGGTGCATCCGCGGCACCAGCCCGAAGTGGAGGACCTCCTCGGCGGAGAGGCTCGTGCCGGACGCCATCTTGGCCGGATCGATCTCGCCGATGAGATCGGCGAAGCGGGTCCCCGGGGCGAGCCGCTCGGCGAATCGGTCCTCGCGGCGCCACCATCCGATGCGGACCGCGTCCTCCGGCGTCGCCGCAAGATGACGCTTGCCCATCGCGGTGATCGGTCGCAGCGGGTCCTCGTGGACCGGGCAGCCCGGCAGGTCGAGGTAGGGAACCTCCGGGTCGAGGAACCGCGAGATCGCCCGCATCAGCCTGGTCTTCCCTTGGCCCTTCTCGCCGAGGAACAGCATGTCGTGCCCCGCGAGCACCGCGTGGGTGATCGCGGGAATCACCGTGTCGTCGTAGCCAAGAATGCCGGGAAAGAGCGGCTCGCCGCGCTCGAGCGCGGCGACGAGGTTCTCGCGGACCTCCTGCTTCACGCCGCGGGAGCGCCAGCCGGAGGTCTTGAGCGCGGCGAGCGTCGCGGGTCGTGGGGCGGGGTGGCTCATCCGCGCCCGCTTCGGGAGCGGTCGTCCGGCGGATTCGACGCCGCGTTCGAGCCGAGCCACCCGCGGCACCAGAAGTAGAGGAGGAACGCCGCCGCGGTCAGCGCCATCAGACCGAGCGCCCAGAGGTAGCCGAAGCGCCAGCCGAGCTCGGGCATGTTCCACGGATGCGAGCGGTCGAAGTTCATCCCGTAGATGCTCGCGATCGTGCCGAGCGGAATGAAGATCGTCGCGATGATGGTGAGGAACTTGTTGACCTCGCCGATGCGGTTGTTGACCGCGGAGAGGTGGAGTTCCATCAGCTCGGAGGCGAGCAGGCGGTCGCCGTCCACGAGGTCCATCAGCCGGGTCGCGTGGTCGAGCGCGTCGCGGAGGTAGGGCCGCAGGTCGGACTTCGCGGGGAGGTCGAAGGTGAGGGTGACGGCGACGACGTCCCGCAGCGGCCAGATCACCCGACGCAGGCGCTGCAGGAGCCGGCGGAGGTGCCGGATGCGGGCGATCTGCTCCCGTCGCGGCGCGTCGAGGATCTCGGTCTCGAGGTCGTCGAGCTGCTCGCCGATCGCCGCGACCACCGGGAAGTAGTCGTCGAGCACGCTGTCGAGGATCGCGTAGGCGAGGTAGGAGGAGTCGGAGATGCGGACCGACCCGCGGCCCTCGCGGATGCGGCGCCGCACCGTCTCGAGCGAGGCGTTGGCGCCCCGCTCCTCGAAGGTCACCACCACGCCGCCCCGCACGAGGACCGAGAGCTGCTCCTCGTCGAGGTCCGCGGGCTCCTCGCTCGTCTCGGGTCGGAGGTGCGCCGCCCGCAGCACCATGAAGAGGAGGTCGCCGGAGTACTCGATCTTCGGCGACTGCGCGAGGTCGGCGATGTCCTCCATGGTCATGGGATGGACGCCGAACCGCCGTGCGAACGCCTCGAGCAGCCGATGGTCGGGCGGACCGGCGACGGAGATCCAGGTGACCGGCAGCGTCCCGATCAGCGGCTCGAGCTCCGCGGGGTCGGAGAGCGACTGCTCCAACACGCGATCGGGTCCGTACGCGATGACCCGAAGCAGCGGAGGCGGCGTGCTCGGCGCGACGGGAATCGTCCCGGGCGAGGTGTGGAGGAGCGGCAGCCGCTCTCGTCGTCGGCGGGGAGGAAGATGCTTCGAGCGTCGCCGCGCCATGCGCCGCGAGGATACCGACCCGCATGCGCCCCGCGGGATGCGTCAGGGTCCGATCGGAGTCCGCAGGAGGATCCACGCCATCCACGCGCCGAGGACTGCCCGCGCGGTCCATGCCCCGGTGCGGACCCAGTTGCCGGCGACGAGCGACGCGATGGTCGAGGCATCGTGCCCCCCGAGCAGCCGCTGATGAAGCGGGACCTGCCAGAGCGCGGTCGAGAGCCAGGCGACCACCAGGAGCGCGAGCGCCACCCGAGGGATCCACGCCGGGACGCCGCTCGGCGGCGCGACGGCGATCCAGATCGCGATGACGAGCTCCGCCAGCATGACGGGGCCGACCACCCAGGTCGTCGCCGCCTGATGCCGCGCGGCATACGCCGAGGACCCCGGACCCTCGACCATCGCGAAGAGCGGGTAGTGCACGACCTGGACGAACCAGATCAAGCCCGTCATGAAGGACGCGAGCAGCAGGTTGAGGACGATCGCCATCGGATCGCCACTTCGCCGAGGCCGCCTCGGGACGATTCAGCCGTTCGCGAGGTCCGTGACCGTCCGTGGGGGCGCGACGTTCACGCGGGCACCACGAGGCGGTCGAGCCGACCGGAACGGGGCTCGAGGACCGCGACCTCGAAGCGGGTCGCCCGGTGCAGCGCGCCGGGGTTGATCACCCGCACGCCGTCGACCTCGCGATCCGCCGCGACGTGCGTGTGCCCGTGGAGGAGGTAGTCGGGGCGCGCCGCGAGGAGCCGGGCGAGCTCGCGGTCGTGCCCATGCGTGAAGGAGATCGTCCGCTCGCCGAGGCGGATCGTGCCGCCCGGATCGTGGAAGGAGACGCCGAGCGACCGCGCCACTGCCGCGAGCTCGCGGGGATCGTCCATGTTCCCCGGGACGACGTGCACCTCGACGCCAGGCAGCAGCAGCTCCTCGAGGAGCGAGGCATCCTCGAGGTCGCCGAGATGCACGAGCGTCGTCGCGCCGGCAACGTGCAGCAACTCGACCGCGCGGGCGGTTCGCGCCCGACGACCGTGGCTATCCGACAGAAGACCGAGCACGATGATCCCCATGGACGATCGGGCGACCCGAGGGTCGCCCGACCGGAGAACGCGAGTGGAAGGACTCGAACCTTCAACCCTCGGCTTCGTAGACCGATGCTCTATCCAATTGAGCTACACTCGCGAAGGGGCGGAAGTATACCGACCGCAACCGGGGGGCGATGGGCGAGGGGCGACGCAGGGGTCGTCCTCTCCGCCTTGGCGATGCCTTGTCTTCAGGGCGCGGTCACGGCCGCTTGGGGACTGGCGTCCTCGATCGCCGTCGGTCCGGCGACCGACGCTGCATCGACGAGCGATCCCAGCATGATCGGAAGCAGCACGGTTCCGAGTCCCGCGACCACCGCCGCGAGCAGGGGAAAGCGGCTCGGCGAGGACTCGAGACCCTCGGTCCGAGGTCCGGCCGGCGCGATGATCGGCAGACCGATCAGCCGCAGGTAGTACCACACGCTGATCGCGCTATTCACCGCGAGGATGACCACCAGCACCACGTGGCCGGCGTCGAGTCCCGCCGCGAAGAGGTCGAGCTTGCCCCAGAAGCCGAGCAACGGCGGCATGCCGATGAGCGACGCCGCGCCGATCGCGAGCATGGCGCTTGCCCACGGATGGCGCACGCGGAGACCCGCGAGGTCGTCGAAGGAGTCGATCTCGGAGCCTTGCCGCTCGATCGACGCGATCGCCCCGAAGACCGCGAGGTTGGTGACGCCGTAGGTCAGCAGGTAGAAGAGCGTCGCGTCGAAGCCGCCGAACTGCGGACCCGCGACGATGCCCACGAGCATGTAGCCCGAGTGCGAGATCGAGCTGTAGGCGAGCATCCGCTTGATCGACCGCTGCAGCAGCCCGCCGAGGTTGCCGAGGGTCATGGTCAGCGCGGCGACCATCCAGAGGACCTTGCCCGCCTCCGGCGGCAGCGACGCCGGTGCGGCGTCCGCGGACCAGCCCACTGCCGCGAGCACCGTCATCAGCACGAAGAGCCCGGTCGCCTTCGGGACGAACGAGAGGAACGAGGTCGTCGAGATCGCGGCGCCCTCGTAGACGTCCGGCGCGTAGAAGTGCATCGGCACGGCGGTGATCTTGAAGCCGAGCGCCAGGATCACCAGGATGATCCCAAGCACCGCGATCGAGGACTCCGCGGCGCCGGAGGTCATCGCCTCCTCGATCGCGAGGAGCTCCATCGAGCCGGTCGCGCCGTAGAGCATCGCGAAGCCGTAGAGCAGGATCGCCGTGGACATCGCCCCGAGGAAGAAGTACTTGACCGCCGCCTCCTGCGCGAGACGCGAGCCGCGGCTCGTCGCGACCATGATGTAGGTCGGGAGCGAGCTGAGCTCGATCGCGAGGAAGAGCCAGACCAGGTCGGACGCGACGGTGACGAGCATCGCCCCGGCGATGCTGAAGAGCATGAAGGCATGGAACTCGCCGCCGAGGACCCGCATCGGATCGAACGGCGCAAGTCCCTTGGCGAAGGCTCGCTCGAGCGGGCGGTCGACCGAGCCCATCGTGATCAGCACGAGGCCGATCCCGATCGCCGCGAGGAGTCCCCGCGCGAAGAGCCCGAGCATCGGGATGGGGAGGTCCGCGGAGGCGGCGAGCTCGGGGCGGTGGACCATGACCACGGCGACCAGCGAGCCCGCGAGGGCGGCGATCGTCGCCCACGGGACGATCGCCCGCACGATGCCGCGCGACGAGAGTCCCATGACGCTCACCACGATCGCCCCGGCGAGCAGGACCATCTCCGGCACCAGCAGGACCAGACGCTCGGCGAAGGGCATGCTCATGGCGTCACGGTTCCCTGCGCGGAGGCTTCTGCCGCCTCGGCCTCGGAGCGCTCCGCGAGGACCTTCTCGACGGCGTCGGGATAGCGGACGAGCGCCGCCCGCACCGCCGGATCCATCGACTCGAGGATCGGCTTCGGATAGAGACCGATCAGCAGGCAGCACGCCGCGAGCGGCAGCATGATCCCGATCTCCCGCGGGGACATGTCGCGCGGGAGCCTCGTCCCGTGGTCGCCTCCGTCATGCGGGTGATGCGGCTCCTTCGGCGTGCCCCACACGATCGCTCCGACCATGCGGAGCATGTAGAGGGCACCGAGGATCAATCCCACGATCGCGATGATGCCGAACCAGGGACCAAGCATGCCGGGGTAGCCGGAGACCGCGTCGTGCTCCGACGTGAAGCAGCCCCAGAGGCAGAGCACCTCGCCGATGAAGCCGTTCAGACCGGGCAGACCGACGCTCGAGAGCGTGAAGAAGATCATGAACGACGACCAGACCGGCATGGTCCGGGCGAGCCCGCCGAGCTGGTCCATGTCCTTGGTGTGATGACGCTCGTAGATCATCCCGATCAGCAGGAAGAGCCCGCCGGTCGAGAGACCGTGGTTCACGAAGTAGATGAGGGAGCCCTGCACGCCGATGGGGTTCAAGGCGAACATGCCCAGCATCAGCATGCCCATGTGGCTCACCGAGCTGTAGGCGACGAGCTTCTTCACGTCCTTCTGGACCCAGCAGATCATCGCCGCGGCGATGATGCCGAGGATCGCGATCACCGCGAAGAACTGGCTCAGCTCCGCGCCTCCGAGCGGCGCCATCGGCAGACCGATGCGGAACGCGCCGTAGGTGCCGAGCTTGAGGAGCGCGCCCGCGAGGATCACGCTGCCCGCGGTCGGCGCCTGGTCGTGGGCGAGGGGGAGCCAGCTGTGCACCGGGAAGAACGGCGTCTTGACCGCGAAGGCGATCATGAGCGCGAGGAAGGTCCAGAACTGCTCCTGCGCCGTCAGCTGGGTCGAGGCATAGGAGATCAGGTCGGGAATCAGGAAGCTCCAGCTCCCGACGTGCTCGGCGCGGCGGCTCGCGACGTAGACGATCCCGACGAGCATCACCACCGAGGCGAGGAAGGTGAAGATGAAGAACTTGATCGCCGCGGGTCGGCGGTCCGGACCGCCCCAGATGGCGATCAGGAAGTACATCGGGATCAGGGTGAACTCGTACCCGAGGTAGAAGAGCACCGCGTCCCGCGCCATGAACGCCAGCAGCACGCAGCTCTCGAGGACCATGAACCACGCGTAGTACTCGCGCTCCCGGGTGGTGACCGCGGTGAAGGACCCGATCACCGAGACCACCACGAGCAGCACCGTCATGAGCACCATCAGCATGCTCACGCCGTCGAGCCCGAGCTCGAAGGTGACGCCGAGCGACTCGAAGATCTCCGGACCCCGCTCGTCCGGCCAGAAGGTCTCGCTCGTCCAGTGGGGGAACTGGAGCGCCGCGAGCACGGCGATCGCGGTCGCCGTGCAGGCGCCGACGGTGGCGATCCACTTGGCGGTCCGGGCGGGAGCGAGGCAGATCGCCGCGGCGGTCGCGAGCGGAGCGAGCAGGAGCGCCCAGAGGGTCATCGCGGCGCCTCCCCGACGATCCACGCCCAGAGTGCCCAGAGCAGGATCACTCCGACGCTGATCGACATGGTCACCGCGTAGCCCTGCAGGCGACCGGAGTAGAGCGGCTGGAAGACGCGACCGAGGAAGGGCGGGATGCGGCCCACGCCGTTCACCAGCAGCCCGTCGATGACGTGGCGGTCGAACCAGTGGAGCAGGTGCGAGGCGATCCACGCGGGCACGCCGAAGATCGCGTGATAGATCTCGTCGACGAACCACTTCCGCTCGAGCAGGATCGGAAGCCACCGCGTGGCGGGCGAGGCAAGCAGGCTCGACCGGAGGTTCGCCGCCGCCTGGCGGTTGGCGAGGTGGAACCACCAGGCGATCGCGATGCCGAGGACTCCCGCGACGCCGCCGATCACCATCATCGCGAGGTGAGGGTTCATGCCGAGCACCGTCGGATGCGCCACGTGCTCGACCGCCGCGTCGCCGTGGGCGAGCGGCATCGCCGAGCCCTGGTAGGCGCTCGAGTGGAGCACCATCTGCTGCGCCCAGTTCTCGCCGCCGGCGAGCTTCTGGTACGCGGGGATGCCGGAGAGCACCGCGCCCAAGGCGATGAGGATGATCGGCAGGTTCATCGCCAGCCGCGGCGCGTGCGGGTGGAAGCCGCCGCCGTGCCCGTCGCCGTGGTGGGCGGAGGTCGCCGGCTCATGGGCGTGGTCGCGGACGGCGCCTCCCGGCGAGCCATGGTCGTGACCGTGATGGTCGTCGCTGCCGTGATCCTCCTCGCCCGGCGAGTAGGAGACCGGACCGCAGCAGACGCGGAACCAGACGCGGAAGCTGTAGTACGCGGTGAGCGCCGCGGTGAAGAGACCAAGCCACCCGAGGAAGCGGTAGCTCGGGGTATCCATGATGAACGCCGCCTCGAGGATCGCGTCCTTCGAGAAGTTCGCCGAGGTGAAGGGGAACGCGCTCAGCCACAGGCATCCCACGAACATCGCCCACGACACGATCTTCCAGCCGGGCAGGTGACGCAGACCCGAGAGCTTGCGGAGGTCGAGCTGCCCCGCGAACCCGTGCATCACGGCGCCGGCGGTGAGGAAGAGCGCCGCCTTGAAGAACGCATGCGTGAAGACGTGGTAGGCGGCGCCGAAGGTCGAGACCGCGCCGAGCCCGAGGAACATGTAGCCAAGCTGCGAGAGCGTCGAGTACGCGAACACCCGCTTGATGTCGTGTTGGGCGAGGGCGATCGTCGCCGCGAGGAACGCGGTGCCGCCGCCGATCCACGCGACCACCTCGAGCGAGTCGGGGTGCGCCGCGAAGAGCGGGAAGGTGCGGGCGATCAGGTAGACGCCCGCCGTCACCATGGTCGCGGCATGGATGAGCGCGGAGACCGGCGTCGGACCCTCCATGGCGTCGGGAAGCCAGGTGAAGAGCGGGCCCTGGGCGCTCTTGCCGAACGCGCCGAGCATGAGGCAGAAGGGAATCGCGGCGGGGATCCACGAGCCGCTGCCGCTCGGCGGATCGCTCAGCGCCGCGAAGAGCGGGGCGTACTCGACGGTGCCGTAGTTCACCCACGTCAGGAAGATGCCGAGGGCGAGCCCGGCATCCCCGATCCGGTTCATGATGAACGCCTTCTTCGCGGCGGCGACGGCGGCCGGCTTCTTGTAGTAGTAGCCGATGAGCAGATAGCTCGCGAGGCCGACGCCCTCCCAGCCGAGGTAGAGCAGGACGAGGTTGTCCGCCATCACCAGGGCGCTCATCGAGAGGAGGAACAGGCTCATCCCGAAGAAGAACCGGGAGTAGCTGACCCCCCGATCCTGCTCCATGTACTCGCTCGCGTAGACCGCGATGAGCGTGCCGAGCCCGGTCACGAAGAGCATCCAGAAGATCGTCAGCGAGTCGACGTAGAAGCCGACGTTCGCGGTGATGCTCCGCCAGAGCTCCTCGCCCGCCCGCTCCGGTCCGGGCGTGGCGGCGGTCCATCCGAAGTTGATCCACTCGAAGAGGTGGACGACCACGGGGGTGTCGCCCACGCGGAAGGCGAGCCCGAGCACCGTCACGAACATCCCGAGGAAGGAGACGGACGTGACGATCGCCGGGAGCTTGGTGCGGGTCCGCGACATCGCCATGAGGGCGCAGAGCACCATCGAGGCGAGCGGGAGGAGGAGCAGGAGCCCCGACCAGGAGAGCTCCGGCGCGCTCGTCGCGGCGTGCACGCCCTGGAAGGGCGGGATCTCCGCGGAGGCAAGCAAGGCGGGGAGGGTCATTCGTGCAGCTCCGCCCAGGCGTCCGCGGACAGGGTCTCCCGACGGCGGTAGAGGAGCACAACCAGCGCCAGCGCGAGGGCTGCCTCCGCCGCGGCGACCGTCAGGATGAAGATGACGAAGACCTGACCGGACAGGTCGAGGTGCATCCGTCCGAACGCCACGAACGCGAGCGCCGCCGCCTGGAACATGAGCTCCGTCGAGAGGAACATCAGGATCATGTTCCGGCGGACGAGGAATCCGATCAGACCGATCGCCATCAGGATCGCGCTCACGAGCAGCACGACGCCGACCGCGCTGGGAAGCGCGGGCAGCGACGCCGCGAGCTCGGGGGCGGAGGCGAGGGCGGGCGCCGTCATCGGGCGCCTCCGCTCGTCTCGGGCTCGTCGACGCTGAGCCGGCGAAGACCGGCCGCCTCGCGGCGCTCGTCCTCGCCGAGCTCGACCTGTCGCCGGGCGAGCACCACCGCGCCGTACATCGCCATGAGGAGGATCACGCCGGCGAGCTCGAGGCTCACCGGGAAGCCCGCGACGAGGCGCATGCCGACGAGGCGGGTGTTGCCGGGCACCTCCGCGGCGCCGAGGACCCACTCGACCGGCGTTTCTCCGTCGGGGAACTCGACCGTCACGGTCGCGGTCTGCACGAGCTCTTCCGTCGGGCCGAAGAGCATCTTCGGTCGCCCCCGGTCGTCGCGGGCGACGCCGGTCGAGCCGGGAAATCGCTCCTCCGCCATCTCGTCGAGGAGCCGAGGCATCGCCTGCAGATCGAGCAAGCCGCGCCGCACCGACTCCGCGGCGACCTGCGGGGAGGTCGCCGCGGCGCGGATCGACTCCGCGTCCGCGACGATCGCGCCGGAGGTCGAGGCGACCATGAGGAGCCCGACGAGGCACGCCGCGAGCGGCTCCCTCGGGAGGGCGTCGTAGTCGTAGGGACCTTCCGAGGCGTCGTCCGGCGACTGCCGGGCGAGCATCAGCACGAAGAGGTAGGTGATCAGGATCGCGCCGGCGTAGACGATCACCAGGGCGAACGCCATGAACTCGGCCTGCAGCAGCAGGAACATGCCGGCGGACGCGACCACCACCAGGACGAAGTGGAGCGCCGCGAGCACCGGGCGCGAGAGGGTGATCATCCGGACCGCCGCGATGATGGCGATCGCCCCGAAGACGAGCGGCACGGCGCGACCGGGCTCCTTCGGCGTGAGCTTCTCGAGTCCCGCCGCGAGCATCGCGCCGACCGCGGCGATGGCGACGACTGCCGCCGCGAGCCGGATCGTCCGTCGCCCGGGTCGGAGCAGGAAGACCAGCGCCACCGCGCCCGCCACGGCCGCCAAGTAGAGGGTGTTGACGGGAATCATGCGGCCAGGCGGTTCCGAGCGACGCAGCGACGGGCGCGAGTGCGGGCGATCACGAAGGGACCTCGCAGGCGCGGGGCACGCGCGGAGGGCACTCGCTCCGTGCGTCGAGCCTCGGCCGCGGCGATCCGTCGCCTCGCCCGAAGAACGGCGGGGAGGATATTGCCCGCCGTCCGCGCCCGCAACCGCGTTAGCATCCGGCGATGCCCGGCAGTCCGACCGGCTGGTGGCGGCAGCTGCCCAACATCCTCACGCTGCTCCGGCTCGCCATCACGGCGGTCTTCTTCGTGGTGCTCGGCTGGGGATTGCCTGCCGCCCACGACGCGGACTCGCTTGCCCGGTGGGGCAACGCCGCGGTGGCGCTCTTCATCGTCGCGGCGCTCACGGACATCCTCGACGGATGGCTCGCGCGGCGGTGGAACGCCGTGACCGCCTTCGGGCGGGTCATGGATGCCTGCGTCGACAAGGTGATGGTCCTCGGGGCGTTCACCTACCTCGCCGCGCTGCCATCCTTCGCCGCCGGTCCGCTCGGGGGTCCCATGGACACCGGGTGGACGGCGTGGATGACCGTCGTGCTGCTCGCCCGCGAGCTTCTCGTCACGAGCCTGCGGGGCTGGCTCGAGGGACTCGGGGTCCCGTTCCCCGCGGATCCGGTGGGCAAGGTGAAGATGCTGCTGCAGTCGGTCGCGGCGCCGGTCTGCCTCTTCGTCGCGGTGCACGCCGGACCTGCGGAGAGCGAGGGATGGATCCTCGCGCGTGATGGGATCGCCTGGGCGACGGTGGTCGCGACGGTGATCTCGGCGATCCCCTACGTCGTGCGGGCGGTCCGCGTCGCGCCGCCGGGGGCGTCGTGAGCGGTTCGATCGATCGCTGGCGGGCGACCCTCCTGACGGCCGGCGGACTCGGTCGATCACCCGTCGCGCCCGGAACGGCGGGCTCGATCGCGCCGGTCGCCGTCGCGCTCGGACTCGTCCTGCTCGGCGCCGGTCGAGGAGTCGTCGATCTGGTGATGATCGTGCTCGCCCTGCTCGCGTCGATCGCCTGCGTGGCGCTCGGTCGCGACGCCGAGCGGGCGTGGGGCAAGGATCCTGGTCGCGTGGTCGCCGACGAGGTCGCGGGTCAGGCGATCGCGCTCCTCTTCCTCCCGTGGCGGTCGATGACCGAGCCTCAAGCCCTCTCCTTCAACCTGCTCCTCGCGGGTGCCGCCTTCCTCCTCTTCCGCATGCTCGACGTGATCAAGCCGCCGCCGATCGGATCGCTGCAGCGCCTGCCGCGCGGGTGGGGGATCCTTGCCGACGACCTCGCCGCCGGAGTCGTGGCGTGGTCGCTGCTGGTGATTGGCTCACGCCTCTTCGGCTGAGCCCGTCCGCGCCTCGGCGGCGATCGACTGCATCAGCGACTCGAGCCGCGAGGCGAATCCGCCCCGCGTCATCACGAGGTCGGCGCCCGCCTGCCGCGCCGCCTCGAGGCGGTCGACGAGGAGATGACCCGCGAAGGCGACGACCCGAGGTCGCGGCGTGCGGGCGAGGGCGTCGCGGACCACGTCGATCGGATCGCCGTCTGGAACCTCCGCCTCGAGGTCGACCACGACGAGCCGGGGCGATCCTGCCGCGTCGCGCATCCCGGCGACCGATCGCGCGCCGCGGACCTCGAGCCCGTGCGCGCGGGCGGTCGCGGCGACCTTCGAGCCGAACATCAGGTCGGAGACGAGGGAGAGCACGCTCATCGCAAGGCTCCGAGCAGGGGAGTCGCCTGGCTCGGGACGGCGAGCTCGTGCGCGACGAGGTCGTCGTAGGTCTCGCGGCGCCGCACGAGCCGGGCGGAGGAGCCATCGACGAGGACCTCCGCCGGCAGGGGCGAGGAGTTGTAGCGGCTCGCCATGCTCATCCCGTAGGCGCCCGCGGCGTAGACCGCGAGCAGGTCGCCGCGCTCGACGGGCGGCAGCGACCGGGCGATCGCGAGGTAGTCGCCGGTCTCGCAGAGCGGTCCCACCACGTCGACCTCCTCGAGCCCGGGGAGCGCCGGACGCTCCTCCCGTCGGGAGGGCACGAGCGCGGGCGGGACCTCGCAGGGCCAGATGAAGTGGAAGGCGTCGTAGTGGCTCGGGCGCAGCAGGGCGTTCATGCCCGCGTCGCAGATCACGAAGCGACGACCGCCGGACTCCTTCGTGTAGGTCACCCGGACGAGCAGGACGCCCGAGTTCGCCACGATCGACCGCCCCGGCTCGAGGATCAGCTCCAGCCCCTCCTCGACCGCCGCGCGAAGCCGCGGGACGATCGCCGCGGCGTAGGTCGAGGCGGGCGGCGCCTGACCGGTCACGTAGTCCGCGGCGAAGCCGCCCCCGAGGTCGAGCACCTCGACGCCGAGACCGTGGCGGCGCAGCGAGTCGCGGAGCTCGAGCACCCGGTCGATCGCGTCCACGTAGGGCGCGGTCGTCGCGATCGGCGAGCCGATGTGGAGGTGCAGCCCGCAGAGCCGCAGGCGGCTGCGGCGGTCATGCCCTCGAAAGACCTCGACCGCGGTCGCGAGGTCCACGCCGAACTTGGTCGCGCGTCGTCCGGTCGCGGTGTGGCGGTGGGTGCCCGGCTCGACCTCGGGATTGATCCGAAGCGCCGCCCGCGCCGGGCGACCGAGGTCGTCGGCGATCCGCGCGACGTTCGCGAGCTCCTCGGCGCTCTCGATGTTGAAGACGCCGACGCCCGCCTCGAGCGCCCCGGCGATCTCGCGGTCGGTCTTCCCGACGCCGGCGAGCACGCACCTCGACGGATCCGCGCCGGCGAGGATCGCCCGGTGCAGCTCGCCGCCGCTCACGAGGTCGAGTCCCGCGCCCTCCTCGACCGCGAGGCGGAGGATCGCGAGGTTCGAGCAGCTCTTCACCGAGTAGCAGAGCTGCGGCCGAAGCGGCGCGAACGCCTCGCGGAGGCGTCGGAGGTGGGCGCGGAAGGTGGCGGCGGAGTAGACGAAGGTCGGGGTGCCGTGCGCCTCCGCGACCGCGGAGAGCGGCACCTCCTCCGCGCGCAGCGATCCGTCGCGGTGCTCGAAGCGGTCCATGCCCGCGGATGGTACGGACCCGCCGGGACGCCGCCGGATCAGCCGGCGTCCTCGGTCGATCCGCCGCGGGTCCGGTTCTCCTGCAGGACGAACCCGGCGACCGTGGTCACGCCGACGAGGAGCGGCACGATCAGCTGATGCTGCGCCAGGTGATCGCTGACGGACTGCTGGATCGAGTCGACGTGCAGCAGGCACGCGATGCCGCCGAGGACGAGCATGGCACCGCCGCCGAGGGCGGTGAAGAGGATGATCGAGAGGCGGAAGAGGAGGAAGCTCGAGAGGGCGAGCAGGATGAATCCCATCGCGGCGCCCGCCCAGCCGTTGGCGGAGTCGGGACCCTGCACGATCGCCCAGACGTTCGCGCCGAGGAAGGCGCCGGAGAGCCCCGCGAAGACCGCCACGGTGAACCGAAGCAAGGGCGACGCGATCGCCGCGAAGAGGAGTCCCATCGCCACCGCCACCACCGTCGAGCGACCCATCTCGTGGCTCATGATCCGACCGACCGCGAGACCAAGCATCAGCGCCAGCACGATCACGATCCAGCGGTGCCACTGGTAGCCACGCAGCACGCAGATCAGCCCGACGATCATCACGAGGACGCCGGCGATCGCGGGAAGCTCGACCAGTTGGTTGAGGAGCTCGTCAGGTCGACTCAGCAGGTCGACCTGACGGATCACGTCCTCGGTGTCGTTGGCGGCGTCGTTCTGGGCGAGGATCAGCAGCGAGGTCGGCATGGTCGCGGGCTCCGTCGACGCGGCATCACGTCGGTCACCCGTTATCGGCGGAAGGATCCGCCCGCTTCCACTGCAGCCATCCGCCGACCGCGGCGAGCACGCCCCATAACGCGAGCCAAGGTCCGCCGGGGAGGTTCGCCGCCGCCCAATCGGGCGAGAAGTGACCAAGAAGGGCGGTCCCGCCCGCGACGATCAGCAGCGAGCCGAGGAGCGCCGTCACGAGCCGCAGGGCGCCGCGGCGGAAGATCATGCCGATGCCGAAGCCGACGACGGCGCCACCGAGACCGCTCGCGAGGCAGAGGGTCTGCCCCTGCGGCGGGAGCGCCTGCCAGCGATCCTCCATGTAGGTGCGACCCTCGAGGAGCGCATGACGGAGGCGATCGAGCACCGATCCGGCGTCCGGAGCGTCCGACGGCGTGGCGTCCTCGCCCTCCTCCATCGGCGCCGGGCGCGGAAGTCCGACGAGCCGGACGCCCAAGTCGCCGGTGACGGCGAGGGGCGGCGCGTCGCCGGCGGGATCCAGCGGCACCAGTCCACGCTCGATCGCGACCGAGGTCGCGAGGAGCGCCGCGACGCCCACGACCACCGCGAGACCGCCCGCGATCGCGAAGCGAAGCCCCACGGCGGCGAGGATCATCAGGAGCACGGACCCGACGATCGCCGCCGCGAGCGGCGGCAGCGTCGGCGCCCAGGCGCTCCCGAGCGCGAGACCGAGGGGCACGCCGACGATCACCCCGAGCACCATGAGCGCAAGCCGAAGGAACCGCTCTCCGAACCACCAGAGGAGGATCCCCACCACGAGCGCCGCGCCCGCGGGGACGAGCCCGGCGGTCGGCAGGCTGCGGAGCGCCTCCGCGAGCGCCGAGGCGTCGAAGGAGGGCAGGGGCGCCGGCGTGGCGGCGAGCGTGGGAGAGTTGATCGGCATGCGTGGAGCCTCCGACGAGTCGGTCGTTCACGCGGAAGGACGCTCGTCACCCCCGGACTTGGCGAGGATCGGCACGGGATCCGAACGGCGTGCAAGAACGGCTGAAGCAGCGGGTACCCTTGCCGCCGCATGAGCCACGGGCACGGCACCACCGTCCTCCGAAACCGGTTGCGGGAGTCGACGAGTCCCTACCTGCTGCAGCACGCCGCGCAGCCGGTCGACTGGTGGTCGTGGTGTCCGGCGGCGATCGAGGACGCCCGCCGGCGCGACGTCCCGATCTTCCTCTCGATCGGCTACAGCACCTGCTATTGGTGCCACGTGATGGCGCGGGAGAGCTTCGACTCGCCCGAGATCGCCGCGGTCATGAACCGCCACTTCGTCAGCATCAAGGTCGACCGCGAGGAGCGACCGGACGTGGACGAGGTCTTCATGACCGCCTGCCAGGTCTTCACGCGGCTCACGGAAGGTCGACCGAGCGGGGGCTGGCCGCTCTCGGCGTTCCTCGAGCCGAGGACCCTGCGTCCCTTCTTCGTCGGCACCTACTTTCCGCCGACGCCGGCGCATGGTCGGGCGAGCTTCCTGCAGGTGCTCTCGGCGCTCGCCGACGCGTGGGAGTCTCGCCGCGGCGAGGTGATCGGTCAGAGCACCCACCTCGGCGACCTCGTCGAGTCGGAGCTCGCGGATCTCCCACGCTCCGCCGACCTCGCCGACGACCTGCTCGCTCGCGCCGTCGACTCCCTGCTTTCCATCGAGGACCGCGAGCACGGCGGCTTTGGCGGGGCGCCGAAGTTCCCGCAGCCGGTCTTCCTGCGCCTCCTCGAGGCGGGTGCCGTCGATCGCCCCGCCGTCGCGGGGGCGATCGAGCGGGCGCTCGATGGGATGTCGCTCGGCGGGCTGCATGACCACGTCGGCGGCGGCATGCACCGCTACGCGGTGGACGCCACGTGGACGGTGCCTCACTTCGAGAAGATGCTCTACGACCAGGGGCAGCTCGCGGTCGCGCTCGCCGCGAGCCTCGCACGGACGGGCGACCCTGATCGCGCGCGGACGCTGGAGCGGATGCTCGCGTGGATGCTCGAGGAGATGCGCGTTCCCGGCGGCGCCTTCGCGAGCGCCCTCGACGCCGAGGTCGATGCCCGCGAGGGGGCGAGCTACCTCTGGACGCCGGAGGAGGTCGCGTCGCGGCTTCGCGAGGCGGGACGCGGGGACCTCCTCGCCTCGATGCCCGCCGCGCTTGGTCTCGATCGTCCGGCGAACTTCCGGGATCCGCACCATCCCGACGATCCGCCCGCGTGGGTGCTCCGGCTCTCGGAGCGACCGGACCGGCTCGCGGCGCGGCAGGGGAGATCGCTCGACGAGGTCCACGAGGCGCTCGACGAGACCGCCGCGATCCTTCTTGCGGCACGCCGACGACGTCCGCAGCCGGGTCGCGACGACAAGGTGATCGCGGGCTGGAACGGGCTCGCGATCACCGGACTCGCCTCCGGCGCCGCGACGCTTGGCGGGCGCGGAGGGCGGTTCCTCGACGCCGCGGTCGAGGTCGCCGAGAGCCTCCTTCGCTCGCACTGGCGCGATGGCGTGCTGTGGCGGCTGCCGAATGGTCCGCGCGGCTTCCTCGAGGATCATGCGCTCCTCGCCGAGGGTCTCGTCGCGCTCGGTCGAGAGCTGAGGCGCCGACGCGATCCTCGTGCCGACGGATTCCTCGCGAACGCCCGCGCGATCGCCGACGCCGCGGAGGTCCGCTTCGGCGATGCCCGGGGAGGCGGGTGGTTCGACGCCGAGGCGGGGCAGGGGGACCTCTTCGTGCGGGCGAGGCGGATCGATGATGGCGCGGTGCCTTCGGGCGCTGGCACCTTGATGCTGGTGCTGCTCGATCTCGCGGCGCTGCAAGGGGACCGCGGGCTCCTCGACCGCGTCGAGCGGGCGCTCGCGTGGACCTCCGGCGCGATCGCGGCGAATCCGCTTGGGGCGTGCCTCTCGGTGATCGCCGCGGACCGCCTGCGTCGCCTCGCCCCCGCGAGGTCGCTGCGCCGCCAGCCGTCGGCGGAGGATGCGCCACCGGTCCGGGCTCGGCTCGAGCCGGCGGCGCCACTCTCGGGTCGGGCGGGCGATGCGGAAGCGACGATCGTCGTCGAGATCGACCCGCCCCATCATGTGAACGCCCACGTGCCCGGGGAGGATGGTCTCCTCGGTCTCGAGGTGCGTCCGGGATCGCCTGCGCTCGAGGTCGAGGCGTCCTATCCCCCCGGCGATCTCTACCGCGAGCGGCTCCGCGTGCATGCCCGCGAGGTCCGCGTGCCGGTCCGCCTGAGGCGACGCGACGCGTCGCCGGCGCGGCTCGAGGTGATCGTCCAGCCATGCACCGACCGATTCTGCCTTCCGCCCCTGCGACTCGAGGTCCTCGTCCCATGACTCCGCGCGACGCCGCCCACGGCACCACCGCCTTGACCCGCCTCTCGATCGTCTCGACCGGCGGCACGATCGAGAAGACCTACGACGAGCTCGGCGGCGTGCTCGCGAACGCCGTGGCGGAGCGGGTGAGCGTGCTCGACGTGATGCTCGCCTCGCTCGAGACGCGCTCCCTCGTGATCGACCGCGTGCGCCTCATGAACAAGGACAGCCTCGAGATGGACGAGGCGGATCACCAGCGCATCGCGGAGACGGTCGAGCGGGAGCTCTCCGCGCACGACGCGGTCGTGGTGGTCCACGGCACCGATCGGCTCGCGGTCAGCGGCGAGCGGATCCGCGAGCGACTCCTCGCACACGGCACGCTCCGCGGTCCGGTGATACTCACCGGCGCGATGCGTCCCTACGAGCTTCGCCGCACCGATGCGCTCCAGAACCTCGTCGAGGCGCTGCTCGCATCGAGGATCCTCCCGCCGGGGGTCTACTGCGTGATGCACAACGAGGTGCTGCCGTTCCCGGGGGTCACCAAGGACCGCGCCCTCGGACGCTTCGTCCGGAGGACGCCAAGCTCCGCGGAGGTGCGTCGATGAGCGTTCCTCCTCCTGGCTCGCGCTCGTGGACGACCCGGTGGCTCGACTGGGTCGAGCGGGTGGGCAATCGGCTGCCGGATCCGGTGACGCTGTTCGCCGTCGGATCGCTCGCGGTGCTCGCGGCGTCGGCGATCGCGGCGGGACTCGACTGGCAGGAGCCGCATCCCACCAAGACCGGCACGATGATCGAGGCGCGAAGCCTCCTCACCTCGGAGGGGCTTCAGTGGGTCTTCACCAACCTCGTCAAGAACTTCACCGACTTCCATCCGCTCGGCGTGGTCCTCGTCGCCATGCTCGGGATCGGGATCGCCGAGCGCACGGGATTGATCGCGGTGCTCCTGCGGGGTCTCGTGGCGATCACGCCGCGGTCGCTCGTGACGCCCTCGCTCGTCTTCGTCGGGGTGATGTCGAGCCTCGCGGCGGACGCGGGCTACGTCGTGCTGCCGCCGCTCGCGGCGGCGATCTTCGCGAGGCTCCATCGAGCGCCGCTCGCGGGGCTTGCGAGCGTCTTCATCGGCGTCGCGGGCGGCTTCAGCGCGAACCTCCTCATCACGAGCCTTGATCCGCTGCTGCAGGGACTGACCCAGGAGTCGGCGCGGCTGCTCGACGCGGACGCCTACGTCCGCGTCGACTGCAACTGGTGGTTCATGGCCGCCTCGACGTTCCTCGTGACGCTCGTCGGCTGGGCGGTCACCGCGTGGATCGTCGAGCCGCGGTTCACGCCCGAGGACGTCGCGGCGCAGATCGCCGCGGGTCGCGAGGCGCTCGGCGACGGCGCACCGACCGACGAGGTCGGGCAGGGGGAGCGGCGTGGTCTCGCGTTCGCCGGCGTCGCGTTCCTGCTCGCCGCGGTGGGGCTCGGGCTCCTGATCCTCGTCCCGGGCGGTCCGCTGCACGGCGCCTACGAGAAGACGCCCGGCAAGCCGCCGGTGCCGGTGTGGGCGGACGTCATCGTCCCGATCCTCTTCCTGGTGTTCCTCATCCCGGGCGTCGCCTACGGGCTCGGCGCCCGCACCATCCGCTCCGATCGCGACGTCGCGCGGATGCTCGGGCAGACCATGGCGTCGATGGGCACCTACATCGTGCTCGCCTTCTTCGCCGGTCAGTTCGTGGCGTGGTTCCGCGAGTCGAACCTCGGCACGCTGCTTGCGGTCGCGGGGGTCGACTGGCTGCGGGCGACGGGGCTCGGGCCCTTGCCGCTCCTCATGGGGCTGATCCTCTTCACCGCGTTCCTGAACCTCTTCCTCGGCTCGGCAAGCGCGAAGTGGGCATTGCTCGCGCCGGTGTTCGTGCCGCTCATGATGGGGCTCGGAATCGCGCCGGAGCTCACGCAGGCGGCGTACCGAGTCGGCGACTCCACCACCAACGCGATCGCCCCGCTGAACGCCTACCTCGTCGTGATCATCGTCTACCTGCGGCAGTATCAGCCGCAGGGCGGCTTGGGCACGCTCGTCTCGCTGATGCTTCCGTACACGATGGCGCTGCTGGTGGCGTGGACGGCGTTCCTGCTCGTCTGGGCGTGGATGGGATGGCCGCTCGGACCTGGCGAGCCGCGCTTGTTCCTGGCGCCGCTCGGCGCGACCGGCGGCTGAGCCTCGCGGGCGCGGAGTCCGCCGCCTCGTGATCCTGGCGCGACGAGTTCGCGGAAGCTCCCGAGGCGCGGGCCGACCCGAGGACCACGCGAGGTCGCCGTCGCGGTCTCGTACACTGCGGGAGGTCCTCGCCGCGACCCCCGGAGCGCCCGATGAGCACCTACCCGTCGCTTCCCCCGCAGGACCTCGTCACCATGCCGCGGGGCGTCCCCTACATCGTGGGGAACGAGGCGGCGGAGCGGTTCAGCTTCTACGGGATGAAGACGATCCTCGTCGTCTTCATGACCCAGTACCTGATGAACGCCGCGGGGCAGTGCTCGTTCTTCAGCGAGGCGCAGGCGCGGGAGAACCTCGCGTGGTTCACCGCGAGCGCGTACTTCTTCCCGGTGATCGGGGCGATCATCGCCGACGCCTTCCTCGGGAAGTACCTGACGATCATGATCCTGTCGTGGGTCTATTGCCTCGGGCACCTCGCGCTCGCCCTCATGGACCTTCCGCCCGCGGCGCTGCAGGCGACCTTCGAGCCGCAGACCTGGCTCCTCATCGGGCTCCTCCTCATCGCGATCGGCTCGGGTGGCATCAAGCCCTGCGTCTCCGCTCACGTCGGCGACCAATTCGGGCGAGGGAACAAGCACCTGCTCTCGAAGGTGTTCGGCTGGTTCTACTTCTCGATCAACTTCGGCTCGTTCTTCTCGACGCTCCTCACGCCGTGGCTCCTCAAGTGGCACGGACCCGCGTGGGCATTCGGCGTGCCGGGCGTGCTGATGCTGCTTGCCACCGTCGTCTTCTGGATGGGTCGCCACTCCTTCGTGCACGTGCGGCCGCGGGGGCTCGCGTTCATCCGCGAGACCTTCACCGGTCCGGGGCTCCGCACCATCCTGAAGCTCGTTCCCGTCTACCTCTTCATCTCGGTGTTCTGGTCGCTCTACGACCAGACCGGCGGCGCCTGGGTGCTGCAGGCGGCGAAGATGGACCGCACCTTCCTGGGGATCGAGTGGCTCGAGAGCCAGGTGCAGGCGATCAACCCGCTCCTCATCCTTGCCTTCATCCCGCTCTTCTCCTACCTCATCTATCCGGCGATCTCGCGGGTCTTCCCGCTCACGCCGGTCCGCAGGATCTCGCTCGGGCTCTTCATCACCGTCGCGGCGTTCGGGCTCTCGGGGCTCATCGAGAGCTGGATCGACCAGGGACTCACCCCCAACATCAAGTGGCAGCTTCTCGCCTACGTGGTGATCACCGCCGCGGAGGTGATGGTCTCGATCACCGGGCTCGAGTTCAGCTACACGCAGGCGCCGCCGCAGATGAAGTCGTTCGTGATGAGCCTGTTCCTCCTGACGGTCTCGGTCGGCAACGTCTTCACCGCGATCGTGAACAACGCGATCCAGGTGCCCTCGCGGATGGATCCGGTGGTGGCGGCAATCTCCGAGGCGCGGCGACCGGACGGCGTGCTCGACGGCTCCGGCTTCGAGTCCGCGCTTCGAGGTCGGTCACTGGCGTTCGAGGCGCAGGACCAGTCGTGGAAGGTGGTCGTGCCGGGCGAGCGAGCGGAGGACGCCCTTGCCCTCGAGGTCGGTCGGCGCGGCGAGATGGGCGAGGTCTCGACGAGCGCCGACGCGGCGCTCGCCGACGCCCGAGGTCGAGTCGAGGACGACTGGCGGGCGTCCGGTGGGTCGGACGCCGTCCGCGTGCTTCCGACGACGCCGAAGGGCGAGGCGATCCTCGAGGGGATCGCCGATCCGTGGGGAGGTCCGATCCGCTACCGCCTCGTCTCGGGCGACGCGTACCTCGTCGCGAGCGATGGTCCCGACCGGACCCGGCTCACCGCGGACGACCTTCGCTCGATGGTGAGCCTCTCGTTGCCCGCGGGCGAGCCGCAGACCAAGGGTCCGCCCGACTGGCGGGCGACGCACGTCCCCTGCGCCGCGGACGCCGCCCCGGTCGGGATCACCGTGGCGACCTTCGCGGCATCCACGGCGGTGGGGGGCGGCGAGATGCTGGAGGGCGCCGACTACTACTGGTTCTTCACCGCGGTGATGGCGGTGGCGGCGATCCTCTTCGTCTTCGTGGCGATGGTCTATCGACCCCGGGACTTCATCCAGGGCGACGACCACCAGCCCGAGCCGTCGCTCGCCGACCGCGAGGCGATGATCGGTCGCCTCGATGACCGCTGATCTCCCGGTCTCCGGACCCATCGAGCTCGCCCGATGCACGGCTCGCGCGTGATCCCGCTGCGGCGACCGCCGACGATCAACCTCGTCGCGGGCTCGTTCGTGCCGACCGAGCCGGCGCTCGAGAAGGTCGATCGCTGCTGGGAGGCGATGCGGCGCCGCAACAAGCGGTTCTTCGACGGGCGGGTCGTGCACGTCCTCGGCGTCTCGCGGCGTGGCGATGGCGGCGTGACGATCCACGCGATGGAGAGCGCCTACCGCTTCTATGCGGTGATCCGCGAGGGACTCGACACCGGCGTGCGACCGCTCGGCGTGAAGGGACTCTCCTCGCAGCGAGGGCGATGGCTCATGGGGCGTCGCGCCGCGACCGTCGCGTACTACCCCGACGCCTGGGAGTTCGTGCCGGGCGGCAGCCTCGAGCCCGGCATCCTGCCCTCGACGATGCTCGAGCGCGAGCTCGGCGAGGAGTCCGGCTTCGAGGTGGCGTCGCCGCCGATCGCGGTCGCGCTTCTCTACGATCCGAGCGCCTTCACCTGGGAGATCGTCCATCGGGTCGAGGTCCGACCCCGCGAGGGCATCGACCCGCCGGGCTGGGAGTACCAGGAGCTCCGCTTCGTCGTCGAGGGCGAGGAGCCGCGACCGCTCTCGCCGGTGGCGGAGGTCATGAAGTCGCTGCGCTCGGGACTGGCGCGGGAGGCGTGAGGCGATGACTGCCCCCGACGTCCGCTTCCGCTCCGACCGCGAGATGGTGCTCGCGAAGCCCCCCGGGCGATCGTGCGAGCTGCCCGGCGACGCCCGCGGGGACTCGTGGATCGCCGAGGTCGAGCAGGCGCTCGGCGTCGCGCCGCTTCGGCTGAGCCACCGCCTCGACCGTCCGGCGAGCGGGCTCCTGCTCGTCGCGCTCGATCGGGAGGCGTCCGCGTCGCACGCGGCGCAGTTCCGCGGGCAGCGGGTGGCGAAGGCGTACCTCGCCCGCGTCCGCGGGAAGGATCCCACGGCGCTCGTGGGAAGGCATCGTGCCTACCTGCGTCCGTCCGGACGGATCACCACGATCGTCCGAAGCGGCGGCGATCCCTCCTCGCTCGAGGTGGTGGCGGCGGCGCCCTCGCCCTCGCGCCGCGGCGAGCATCACCTGCTGATCCGCCTCGAGACCGGACGGCGCCATCAGATCCGGGCGATGCTCGCGCACCTCGGGGCGCCACTCGTCGGGGACGCGGACTATGGCGGCGACGCTGGACCCTTCTGGCTCGAGTCGGTGCTGCTCGGGTTCGACTCGGTGGGGCTTCAGCGCCGCGTCGTCCTCTCGACCCCGGCGGGGTTGCTCGGAGAGCCTGCGGATCCCTCGCTGATCGACGCGCTCGGTCGGCTTGCGAGCATGGCACGCCACGAGGAGCCGCCAGCCTCATCGACCCAGTAGGTTCGTCCGAGGGCGTCGGTGACGAGCTGGCTCACCTGCTGTCGCGCCCGCAGCGCCTGCTCGGGGTCGTAGGCGGCGACGAAGCGACCGGAGATCGCCGCCGGACTCGCGAGGTCGACGAAGCCCTTCGTCGAGGCGATGAGCGACAGCGTCGACGCCGCGACCCGGACCGACAGGGCATCCTTCCCGATGCGCCCGCTCGGCCAGCAGAAGCCGGCGCCACCATAGACCCCGACCTCGCCGCCGCTGAAGACGATCCATCGCAGGGTCACGTTGGTCGCGGTCGAGTCGACCGGGGTGTAGCCGGGCTTCGGGACCCAGAGCAACTGCGCATGCAGGACCTGACCGACCTCGGGACGACCCTTGGCGAGCTCCTCCCATGGCAGGTCGGAGAGCACCACGCTCGTCTCCGAGGGATGGACCACGTAGGCGCCGTCGCGCAGGGCGAGCTGCAGCAGCACCGGCTTCTGATCGAGCGACTCGAGCCGCATCGACGTGCCGCCGCCGCAGCCCGCCAGCAGCAGGGCGATGGTCGCGAGGATCAGTCGTGCGGCGACCGAGCTCGAGGTTGGCGGAGTGCCGCCCACCCGGATCAACCGGAGTTCCGTGCGGTCGCGGGCGCCGCGGCGGGTCCGGACGTCCGCTGGCCGGACTCGAGCCCGACCTCGAAGTCGATGCCGACCGCCGCGAGCGCGTCCCGCTCGACGATCGACTTGAGGACCGACCGCGGGATCGCAGGCCACTGCGTGCCGTGCGTGAGCGCGTTCACCGAGTAGAGCGCCTCGATCGCCTTGGCGGGCGTCGCGAACGGGAATCCCGACGCGAGCAGGAGTCGATCCGCCACGCCCCACGCGACCGCCTGCTGCAGGGCGCCGTAGAGCGACCACGGGTGCTGGATGACGCCCGAGAGGTCGGCGAAGACCCGGTCGTGCTTCGAGACGAGGGCGAGCGCCTCGGAGATCCACGGATCTCCGAGCCCACCAAGGATGATCGAGAGCTTGGGGAAGCTGCGGGCGACCTCGTCCCATCCGAGCGGCTGATCGAACTCGAGCCGGCACTCGGAGGTCGCGAGGGCGGGGCGGGCGACCCAGAGGGGGAGCCCGAGCGACTCCGCCGCCTCGTACGCCCTCATCGCGGAGGAGTGGGTCGGGTGGAACGCCTGCGCGGAGGGACTGACGGTCACGCCAAACAGCCCGAGCTGACGGGCGTGGGCGACCTGCTCCTTGGGATCACCCGAGAGGGGGTCGATGCCGGCGACGCCCACGACGCGACCGGGGTGCTTGCGGACCAGGTCGGCGATCGCCTCGGCGGGGATCGCCGACCGACGGCGGTCGGAACGGAAGCCGAGCACGCACGCCGCGGACACGCACTCGAGTTCGGACGCGAGGCGGGTGGGCGTGGCATCGAGCGGCACCGTGCGGGTGGCATCGAAGCGACGGAGGCGGGCGGCAAGCGTCGAGCCGAGCTGTTCCGGAGACGCCCAGACCCGACACTGCATGTCCACGATCATTCGGGAAGGCTCCACGTCGCCTGAGAGAGCACGAGAACTCGGATTCGACGAGAACTCGCCACCGCGGGGCGACATCCTAGCGGGATGCCCGGGGATCCCAAACCATCGGTCCTGATTCCCGCGAGGCATTCGAAACGGTGTCCCCCCTCCGTCTCGAAGCCGCCGCGACCGTACGATCGACGTCGACGTGCCTGGCAGCGCCCGTGGTCAACCCCTCCCCCCAATCCTCAACTGTCGAGCCTGCTTGGTCTTCTGAGCGGCTTGCAGGGAACCCCCACCAGGATGCGGAGAAGGCGGAGCGGGTGCGGGCGATGTTCGGTGCGATCGCGCGTCGCTACGACCTCAACAATCGGCTGCACTCGTTCGGGCGTGACGTCGCGTGGCGGCGTGCCGCGGTGCGGGCAGCAGCGCTCACCCCGCGCAGCGAGGTCCTCGACGTCGCCTGCGGCACGGGTGACCTCTCCGGCGAGCTCGCCGAGGCGGGGGTCGCCAAGGTCGTCGGCGTGGACTTCAGCGCGCCGATGCTGGAGATCGCCAAGTCGAAGGCGGTCCGGCTGCGCGACCCAAGTCGCGTCGAGTACCGCCTCGGCGACGCGATGTCGCTCGACTTCCCCGACGCCTCCTTCGACGTGGTGACCATCTCCTTCGGGCTCCGGAACGTCGCCACGCCCGAGCGGGCGATCCGGGAGTTCCGGCGGGTGCTCCGACCGCTCGGTCGGCTGGTGATCCTCGAGTTCAGCCAGCCTCGGAACCGACTGCTCCGCTGGGGAAACCGCTTCTACACGGAGTGGGTGATGCCACGGACCGCGACCCTGATCGCGGGTGATCGCTCCGGGGCGTACCGCTACCTGCCGAGGTCGGTCCGGACCTTCCCGGAGCCCGAGGTGCTGGGGTCGTGGATCACCGAGGCGGGGTTCCGCGACCTCCGCCGTCGACCGCTGACCTTCGGCGTCTGCACCCTCTACGTCGGGGTCGCCGATCCGGCGCACCGAACGCAACCGCCGACGGGGTGAGCTCTACACTTCGTCCGTGGAACGCGAGGAGGAACTGCGGCTGATCCACCACGCGCGTCGAGGTGACGCCCGCGCCATCGAGGCGCTGGTGCGCCGCCATCAGGCATCGCTCTACGCCTTCCTGCTCCGACGCTGCCGCCGCCCCGAGCTTGCCGAGGACCTCGTGCAGGAGTCCTTCGTGAGGGTGCTGCGCAGCCTCGATCGCTTCGATCCGCGCTTCCGCTTCAGCACCTGGCTCTTCACCATCGGGCGTCGCCTGTTGGTGAACAGCCTCGAGAAGATGCATCCCACCGCGGACAGCGAGCTCGTCGAGCAGCGGGGCGGTCCGCGCGACGATCCCGCCGCGCCGCTCATGCGGCGAGAGCGACGGCATGCGGTGCTCTCCGTGCTCGATCATGCGCTCGCGGTGCTGAATCCCCGCCAGCGTCGCATCGTGAGGCTCTTCCATGAGGAGGGGCGGGCGATCCCGGAGATCGCCACCGAGCTGGGCATCCCGACCGGCACCGTGAAGAGCCACCTTCATCGTGCCCGACGGCGGATGCAGGAGGCGATCGAGGCGGACGGCCCACGGCACAAGGCGGCGCTCGAGGCGATCGAGGGAGGCGGTGAGACCCATGGGTAATCGCCGCCGTCCCGCGAACCGCCCGGCGTCCCGACGAGGAGTCCGTCCGCGGTCGTCCCGCGCGCTCCGCCGCGCCCGCCGCCCGGTCGATGCGCCGACCGACGGGGTGGTGAGCGGCGTGCTGTCGCGGCTGGGCTACCGCCGCGTCTCCGCGCGATGGCGACGGAGCATTCGTGCCGCCGCCGTCGCGGTGCTCGCGATGACCGCGGCGATCCTCGTGCTTCCGCGGTCGCTCGGTCTCTCCGAGGCGCCGTCGCCCTCCCTCGACCGGTTCCTCGGCGCCATCGCCGCTCCGGACTCCTGGTCGGAGGGCACCGTCGATGCGATCGACTGGCTCGGTCGCCGCCCGCGCATGGACCCGCCCCGGTCGGAGCCCTCGCGCGGTCCCGCGACGATCCTCGCCTCGGCGCCGTGGTCCTCCACATGACCGGGTCCCGCGTCTCACCCGCCTCGTGCCTCCTCGGGTCGGCGCTCGTGGCGGCGGTGGTCGTCTCGGCCGCGGCGACCCCGCCATCGCTGGTTCCATGGGCGCCGCCCGACGCGGACCTCGTGGTGCGGGCGAGGAACCTCGCGGACGTCTGGCCGGCGCTCGCCCGGCGCCCCTTCGCGGTGGTGCTTCGTTCGGAGCTTCGGGGCTCGGAGCTCGGCGCGGCATGGTCGCGCCTGGCGGACTCGCTGGGGCGGGACTCGGCGGAGCTCGCGCTCGAGCTGCTCGGCGCCGACGCGACCTGCGTGATCCGCCGCGACGATGAACGGACCGAGTGGGTGCTGCTCGCGGTGACCACCCCCGAGACGAGGAAGGCGTTCGCCTCGCGGGCTTCGCGGGCGCTCGGGGGCGGGGTCTTCGAGTTGGTGGACCAGGACCTGCGGATCGCGGAGCGCGGCGAGGCGATCCTGCTCGGCGGCGTGCGGGGCGACCGCCTGTGGCAGGAGGTCCTGACCCGCCTCGACGACCCGCCCGCGGATGCGCCGAGGCTCTCGATGGCGCGACTCGAGCGTCCTCGATGGATGCCGGTCGTGGAGGGCGCGACGATCATCGAGGCGTTCGCGTCCGAGGCGATCGCGCAGGGCGAGGCGTTCATCGCGGTCGGCGAGCTCGATGCCCGAGGACTCTCGGCGGAGCTCCGCCCGATCGAGTCCTCGCCGCGTGCCTTCGATGCGGGCGCCCGGCTCGTCGTCGAGGCGGAGATGACGGCGCTCCTCGATCGCCTCCGGTCGGAGCACCTCGCGGTGGTGCTCACGGTGCATGGCGTCGGACTTCCTTGGGGCGACGAGTGGCTCGCCCTCCTGCCGGAGGCATCTCCGACCCCGGCGCTCGGCGACGAGGCGCGCGGGCGGAGGCTCTGGGTCCTCGGCGAGACGCGGGGCGGGGCGGGTGATCCGTGGCCGACGCTCGAGACGCCCGCGATCGCGCATGCCATCGAGGTCGGCGACGCCTCCGAGGCGCTGCCGCGGATGCGGCGTTGGTCGACGTTCCTCGCCGAGGCGATCCTGCGGCGGCTCGCGCCCGACGGAGGGGCGGCGTCGCTCGTCACTCCCGAGGGCGGCGTCGTGACCCTGCGGGACTGGCTGGAGTCGCTCCTCGGCGATCACCCGTTGGCGGCGAGGCTGTCGATCGACTGGGGCACCGTCGCCGGACGGACCGGCGAGTGGGTCGTCATCGCCTCGGGCGGTCCATGGCTCCGGAGCATCCTTGGATCGCTCGAGGACCCACGGACCTTGGTCGACCTCTCCAGCGACGCGGGGGGAACGAGCGGGGCGGCGCAGGTCGTCGAGCCGGCGGACGATCTGGTGCAGTCCGGCTGGGTCCGCCCCGATCGCGTCGCACGCCACCTCGAGGGCTGGGTGCGGCATGGCGAGGCGTTCGCCGATCCGGAGGCGAGGGGACCGTTCGAGGCGCGATGGACCCGCGCGGCGAGCGTGCTCCGGACGATCGACGAGGTCCGCTGGGAGGTGCGCCGCACGCCCTCCGGCTGGCACCGCACCTCGATCCGGATCGAGACGGCGGACTCGGCGGCAGGCGCGGACGATCAGGGGCGATGATCATCACGCGCACGCCGCGGGTCGGGCGGTCGTGGTGACCCCCAATCGCAAGGACAACCCTCCACGCGAACCGCGATCGTCGCGACCGTCAGCCGCGGGCCGCGCGACGCAGGTTGAGGATCAACTCGACCCGGCCCACCGGCTCGCCGACGACGCGGGCGATCTCCGCGCTCGAGACGCCCTCGCGGGCGAGCCGCTCGATGCGGTCCTGCAGGGTCTCCTCGGCGGAGGAGATGGTGGCGATCACGCCGGACGACTGGGGGAGCGAGGGCGCCGCTCGTCCCTCGAGATCTGCGATGCGTCGCTCGAGGTTCATCACCGTGACGACCCACTGCTCCTCCGAAGGAGCGGCGGCGCTTGATCGCCGCTTCGCCCTCTTGCTGACGGCGGTCTGTCCGAGGAAGAGGGAGGAGCGGACCGCGGTCCCAACCAACACGAGGAAACCAAGGCTGAGCAAGACCGCCGCGACCTCAGACCAGTGCTGCGACCACCACGAGTCGACCTGCCCGATCACGACCATGCCCAAGACCATGCCCAAGACCATGTCCAAGTCCATGCCCGCGACCATGCCTGACATCTCCCGTTCCGCTTCCCCGAGGGTGAGGAAGATCCCGCAGTATGCTCCTCCGACGCCCGAGAACAAATGGCTGGTCGGCATTTGACGCAGATTTCCTCCACTTCCCTCTTGACCGCGGGACGGAGCCCCTTGGCCGCCGAGGTGGAGGGGTCGCTCCGGCAGCGGTGCGGGGTCTCCGGGGGGCGGGTGCTAGTCGCGGTCAGCGGCGGACCAGACTCCTTGACGCTCCTGTGGATCTTGGCGGCGCTGCGAGACCGCCACCCTCGGCACTGGACCCCGATCGTCGCCCATGTCGACCATGGGATTCGCGTCGAGTCAGGTCAGGAGGCGGAGATCGTCCGGGGGCAGGCGGCCGCGGCTGGCGTTCCGGCGGTCGTGCGGAGGATCGACTGCAGCGGCGAGGGGAACCTCCTGGCGGTCGCGCGGACCCGCCGAGCCGAGGCGCTTGCCTGCATCGCCGCGGAGCACGCCTGCCCCGTGGTCGCCACGGCGCACCACGCGGACGATCAGTTCGAGACCCTGCTCGCGGCGATCTCGCGGGGGACCGGACTCGAAGGACTTTCCGGCATGCCGCCACGGAGGAACCTCGCGCCGGGCATCGACCTCGTTCGACCGATGCTCACCATCTCGCGTGCCTCGATCGAGGCGTTCGTCGCGCGGCTTCGCCTCGATCCCATCCGCGATCCCTCGAACTCGGATCCGCGACGCCTCCGCGGACGCCTGCGGGCGACGGTGATGCCGGAGCTCGAAGCGATCTTCCCGCACGCCGCCGCGCGGGCGGCGTCGACCGCGGAGCAGTGCGGGCTTGCCCGGGAGGCGATCGAGCGATGGCTGCTCGAGTGCTTCGGCGACGCCAGTCTGCGCCGATGGCGCCGCGGGGAACTCGCCCGGCTGCCGCATGAGCTTCGCGCCGCGGGACTTCGCCGCGCCGCGCTGCATCAGGCGCCCGAGCTTGCGGGGCAGCTGACCTCGCGCATGCTCCGCGAGGTCGCGGAGGCGATCGGCGACGGGGACGAGCGTCCGCGGCGATGGAGCTGGCCGGGCG
This sequence comes from Phycisphaerae bacterium, assembly GCA_016873275.1. GTDB lineage: Bacteria > Planctomycetota > Phycisphaerae > Phycisphaerales > SM1A02 > VGXO01. Next base: position 21,764 of record VGXO01000006.1, on the reverse strand, counting down.
GGCTCCGGGCGACCATCGACGTGCGCGAGGTCTCGCTCGAGCACGACGGGTCACGCCATGGTCAGGGCGAGGCGGCGTCGATCGAGGGATCAGCCGCCGGAGAGATCCACGACCCGAGGCACTCGGACGCCTGATCGAGTCCCTTCGCCGCGCAGCGGACCACGCCGTCCTCGATCACGACGACCGCCGGAGTCTGCACGAGCCACGTCGGTCCGGTCGGCAGCGAGAGCCGCACGCAGTCCGCGCACGCGACCTCCTCCGGCTGATCGCTCTCGAGGAGCGACGCGCCGGGTGCTGGCGGCACTCGGACCGCGATGACGCGGGCATCGACCGGGGCGGCGAACCAGGTCGCGAAGAGGTCGTGGCACTGCCCGCAGCGAGGGTCGTGCAGCACGAGCACGGATCGTCCCTCGAGGGTCAGGGCGGTGAGTTCCGGAAGCCGGCGGGGCAGTCCCGTCTCGGGCAGCGAGCGGCCGGTCCAATCCTCGAGGGCGAGCTCGACCACCTCCACGGATGGGGAGGTCGCGACGGAGGGAGCCACGGTGGCGGGACCAGGCTTCACGGGACCAAGGGTCAATCGAGCGGACGCTGCAAGAGCCGCGACCGCGATCGCCATCGCGCCGATCGCCCGCCAGACCGGAGAACCCGGGGAGCCCGCGGTCGGGACCGCGCGAAGCGTGATCGGAAGCAGCAGTCCCGACGCCGCGAGCACCACCAAGGGCGGCACGAAGGCGAGGGCGTCGCCGCCGACGCCGACGAGCGCCGAGACCTCCGCGACCGCGGCGAAGACGAGAAGCACCAGCGCCGTCGCCGACGTCGCGCGCGACCAGCGAGGGATCAGCAAGGCGATCGCCGCGAGACCGAGCTGGAGCGCGATCATGCCGCGGAGGAGCGTCTCGTCGCGAACGTCGATCCTCGCTCCGACCGTCGCAATCCAGCGCGGCAGGGTCTCGACGCCCCCGCGGACCTCGAGGACCGCCAGCACGACCAGAAGCAGAGGCACGAAGAGCCTCGCGGCGAGGCTCGCTCTCCAGGAGGCGCTCGCCTCAGCGGGCATCGAGGCACTCCGCGAGCTTCGCGGCATCGTCGGCGTCCTCGCACGCGCAGAGCACCATGCCATCCACCACCGTCAGCAGCACCGGGGTCGTGAGGACGTACTGCGGTCCCTTCGTGAAGGCGTGCAGCGAGCACGCCCCGCAGGGCATGCCGAGGTCGGCAGCGGGATCGGTGTCCGGGATGGCGACCGCCAAGGTGGGCGTCTCGAGGGGACCGCTGAAGTGCTCCTCGAGGAGCACGTGGCAGTGCTCGCAGTCGGCGCGGTAGAGGACGATGAACCAACGACCCTGCGGGAAGCCCTCGGGGAGCGGACGCGAGATCTGCTGCGCCAGCAGTTGGGCGGCGATCGGCTTGCCCACCCAGTCCTCGAACTTGTCGAAGTAGTACGGCTCTGGAGTCGGGGCTCGTGGACCGAAGCCCGAGGTCGAGCTGGCGGTCGGCGCGGCGGAGTCGTCCCCGTCGGCGGTCGCCGGGTCGTCCGCGGCGACGAAGTCGAAGGACTTGGCGGGCACCGCGAAGGCGACGACGGCGCCGGCGATCGCGACCGCCGCGGTGATCGCCGCCATCCGCTTCTCGATCTTCGGCCAGTGCGCGGAGAGGGGTACCCGGAACCGCAGGACCCCGACGAGGAGCGCCGCGTCGACGAGGAACATCACCGGCGCGGGCGGACCCTTGCTGCCGAAGCACCCGCAGTCGGACATCATGCCGCTGAAGCCGCCCTTCTCGAATCCCCTCCAGAGCACCACCGCGAGGATCAGGAGGAAGAGCGAGAGCATCGCCGCCGCGACGAGCCGGGAGAGCCGCGGGAAGAGGACCATCACCGCGACCGCCATGAGCTCGACGGCGATGATCGCCCGCATCGAGAACATCAGGAAGAAGGGGAGATCGGCGCCGAGCGAGCTCCCGATCTCCTTGATGGCGTCGAGGACCGGCGGCGGGAGGAGCTGCGGATCGCGCTCCATCAGCTTGAAGACGGCGCCCGCGAACACCCACGCGGGCACGACCGCACGGCAGAGCACGCTGCCGACGACCTTCGACCAGTGAGGGGGACCAATGTGGACGCCGGGGATGGAGTCGACCGCGGTCAAGGGAGGCTCCCGAGGGCGATGGGGGGGCGGATGATATCCCTCGGTCGAATCACCTTGGCGGCTGCATCGACGGAGAGACCGCGGCGAATCGGACGGCGTGCCGTCCCGAGGAGCTCGACCCCGACCGACCAGCCGCGCATGGCGCCTGGTGCTGCCCGATCAACTCTCGTTGGAGGCGTCGATCCGAGACGAGGAAGCCGAGGGCATCCTCCTCGTCGAGTCGCGCGAGTGGCTGTCCCGTCGTCCCTACCACCGGCAACGGGTCGGACTGATCCTCCTGAACAGTCGCTCCTTCGTCGAGGAGGCACGCCGCCTTGGACGCGCGGTCGAGCTGCTGCGGGGCGACGCGCCGATGGTCGACCTGCTTGGCTCGTGGATCGCCGCGCGTGCCGACTCTTCCGCGCCGCGGCTCCGCGGGTGGCGTCCCGCGGAGCGGGAGATGCGGCAGGAGCTCACGCCGCTCGTCGAGCGAGGCGACCTCGCCTGGGAGGAGAACCCGTTCTTCCTCACCGACGCCGGGACCTTCCGCGACTCGGTCGGGAAGGAGGGCTTCCGCATGGACTCCTTCTACCGGCGGGTCCGGCAGAAGTCGGGAATCCTCATGGACGACGGCGATCGACCGATCGGCGGTCGCTACTCCTTCGACGCGGAGAACCGCCGCCCCTGGCGCGGCGAGCCACCGGCGCCGACTCCGCCGCGATTCCCGATGACGGCGCTCCGCGAGCAGGTCCGCGAGGAAGTCGAGACGCGGTTCCGCGACCATCCGGGCACCCTCGACGTCGAGGCGCTCCCCGCGACCACGGAGGACGCGGACTCGCTCTGGTCGTGGGCGAAGTCGGAGTGCCTCGAGCACTTCGGTCCCTACGAGGACGCGATGAGCCGCCGCAGCCGCGGGCTCTTCCACTCGCGGATCTCGCCGGCATTGAACCTGAACCGGATCTCCGCCCGGCGGATCATCGACGAGGTCGTGGCGATGGAGGATCTTCCCCTCGAGAGCCGGGAGGGGTTCATCCGCCAGGTGATCGGCTGGCGGGAGTTCGTGCGGCACGTGCACGAGGAGACCGATGGTCATCGACGACTGCGCGATCGATCCCAGCCGGTGCGCGATCGACCCGGCGACGGCGGCTTCGCCCGCTGGACGGGCCGGGCATGGTCCGCGCCGACGCCTCCGCCGGGCGTCGATGGCGGCAGCGATGCCAACGCGCTCGAGGCAAGGAATCCGGTGCCGCAGGCGTTCTGGGGCAAGGAGAGCGGTCTCGCCTGCCTCGATGCGGTCGTCGCGGACGTCTGGGCGGAGGGATGGTCGCACCACATCACCCGCCTGATGATCCTCGGGAACATCGCGTCGCTCCTCGACGTCTCTCCGCGCGACCTCGCCGACTGGTTCTGGATCGCCTACGACGACGCCTGGGAGTGGGTCGTCGAGCCGAACGTGATGGGCATGGCGACCTGGGGACTCGGCGGCGTCATGACCACGAAGCCCTACATCGCCGGTGCCGCCTACGTCCACCGCATGAGCGACTACTGCGGGGGCTGCCGCTTCGACCCGCGCTCGACCTGCCCGCTCACCCGGCTCTACTGGGCGTTCCTTGATCGACACGAGCCCCGGCTTCGCGACAATCACCGTCTCGGCGTCGTGCTGCAGGCGATGCGGAAGCGCCCGGACGCCGAGAAGGTCCGCGATCGCGCGACCTTCGCCCGGGTCACGGAGCTTCTCCTCGAGGGACGCCCGCTGCCCGCGGACGTCGCGGGGAAGCCGTGAACGCCGGCGGTTCGAGCCGAGGAGTCCCATGCCGATCTTCGTCCACTCGAGCCGGATGCCGGTGCCCGTCGAGGCGCTCGCCGCATGGCACTTCCGTCGCGGGGCGCTGGAGCGCATGCTGCCTCCTTGGGTGACGGTGCGTTCGGTCCATGCCTTCGGCGGCGTGACGGAGGGCTCCATCGCGGAGCTCGAGATGCGGATCCTTGGTCTTCGTCGCCGCTGGCGGGCGGTGCATGAGGAGGTGCATCCCGGTCGCGGCTTCCGCGATCGCCAGGTCGCCGGACCCTTCCGCGCCTGGACGCACGACCACCGCTTCCTCCCCGATGGCGAGCACAGCCTGCTCGAGGATCGCATCGACTACGCGGTGCCGCTCGGCGGACTCGGGGCGATCGTCGCCGGGGGCTGGGTCGAGCGAGAGCTCGCCCGCACGTTCCGCTTCCGTCACGACCGGCTGCGGAGCGACCTGCGCCGTCACGCCGAGTGCGCGGGCGAGTCCCTCCGCGTCGCGGTCTCGGGGGCGACCGGACTCGTCGGTCGGAACCTCGCGGCGTTCCTCGCCTCGGGCGGGCATCAGGCTCGCCGCATCGTGCGTGGCGCGGCGGATCCCGCCGAGGGCGACGTCGCGTGGGATCCGAGGCGAGGCACCATCGACGCGGCGCATCTCGAGGGTCTCGACGCCGTCGTGCATCTCGCCGGCGAGAACATCGCCGCCGGGCGCTGGACCACGGCGCGCATGGAGTCGATCCGCGCAAGCCGCGTCGAGGGAACGCGCCTCATCGCGGAGACGATCGCCCGCCTGAAGTCGCCTCCCCGGGTGCTCGTCTCCGCCTCGGCGGTCGGGTTCTACGGCGATCGTCCGGATCTCGATGGCGGGCAGGCGCTCGACGAGACGGGCGCCCGCGGCGCCGGCTTCCTCGCCGACGTCGCGGCGGCGTGGGAGCAGGCGACGCGTCCCGCCGAGGAGGCGGGCGTGCGGGTGGTGCACCTGCGGATCGGGGCGGTCGTCTCCGCGCAGGGCGGCGTGCTCGCGAAGCTTCGCCCGCCCTTCAGCCTGGGTCTCGGTGGTCCCGCGGGGCACGGTCGGCAGGCGATGCCGTGGATCTCGCTCGACGACCTGCTCGGCGCGATCCTGTGGTCGATCCGACGCGAGTCCCTTCGCGGGGCGGTCAATGCCGTCGCGCCGGAGCCGCGCACCAACCGGGAGTTCGCGAAGGACCTCGCCGCGGTGCTTCGGCGTCCGGCGTTCATGCCGCTGCCCGCGCTCCTCGTGCGGATCCTCTTCGGTCGCATGGGAGAGGAACTGCTGCTCGCGGGGGCTCCGGTCGCGCCGCGGCGGCTGCTCGGATCCGGCTTCAGGTTCGAGCATCCGACGCTTCGAGGCGCGATCGCCCACGAGCTCGGTCGGTCGGCTCGACTCGAGGAGGCGTCTCGATGACCACGATCCTCTGGTTCCGGCAGGACCTCCGCCTCGATGACCACCCCGGACTGCTCGCCGCGGTCGCCCGAGGTCCCGTGCAGCCGGTCTTCATCTGGGACCCGGAAGGCGAGGGTCGCTGGGCGCCGGGCGGCGCCAGCCGCTGGTGGCTCGATCGGTCGCTGCGGCAGCTCGATCACTCGCTTCGATCGAAGGGAAGCTGGCTCCTCGTCCGCACGGGAGGCACCGCGAAGGTCCTCTCGGCGCTCGCCGAGGAGATCGGCGCCGACCGCGTCATCGCGAGCCGTCGGCTCGAGCCTGCGGCGATCGACCAGGAGCGGGCGGTCGCGGAGGCGCTCCGATCGAAGGGACGCGACCTCGATCTTCATCAGACCTCCCTGCTGCGGGCTCCGGAAGACGTCCGCAGCGGAAGCGGCGAGCCCTACAAGGTCTTCACGCCCTACTGGCGATCCTGCCTCCGCGGCGAGGCGATCGACCTGCCGCGCGAGGCGCCGGAGTCGATTCGCTCGCCCAAGTCCCCGCCGCGCGGCGACTCGATCGGGTCGCTCGGTCTTGCGCCGACGATCGCGTGGGATCAGGGGCTCGCCGAGACCTGGACGCCCGGCGAGGCGGGAGCGCACTCGCGCCTCGCGGCGTTCGCCGCGGGCGCGGTGAAGAGCTACGGGTCCGGGCGGGATCGACCCGAGATCGTCGGCACGTCGATGCTCAGCCCGCACCTTCACTTCGGCGAGGTCTCGCCGCGGCGGGTCTGGCACGCGATCGGCGGCGGGCGGGCGACGCGACCCGCCGACGCCGACAAGTTCCTCGCCGAGATCGGCTGGCGCGAGTTCGCGCACCACGTGCTGGCGGCGTTCCCGCGCACCGCGGAGCGGCCGCTTCGACCGGAGTTCGAGCGGTTCCCATGGCGGCGCGACGCGAAGTCGCTCCGCGCCTGGCAGCGGGGTGAGACCGGATATCCGATGGTCGATGCCGGCATGCGGCAGCTCTGGCGCACCGGCTGGATGCACAACCGCGTGCGCATGATCGTCGCGAGCTTCCTCGTGAAGCACCTGCTGCTCCCGTGGACCGCCGGCGCGGCGTGGTTCTGGGACACCCTGGTCGACGCCGATCTCGCGAACAACACGATGGGCTGGCAGTGGTCGGCGGGGTGCGGCGCGGACGCGGCGCCCTACTTCCGCGTCTTCAATCCGGTGCTGCAGGGGGAGAAGTTCGATCCCGAAGGCGGCTACGTGCGGCGGTGGGTTCCGGAGCTCGCCACGATGCCGAAGAAGTTCCTGCATCGCCCCTGGGAGACGCCCCCCGAGGTGCTTCGGCAGGCGGGCGTCGTGCTCGGTCGCTCCTATCCCTCGCCGATCGTCGATCACGCCGAGGCGAGGGCGCGGGCGCTCGCGGCGCTCGCCGAGACGAGCCGAAGGACCTCGGCATGACGATCCTCGCCGGTTCCCTCCTGACCTTCCTTCTCGCCGTCCCTCCCGCGGCGGAGGTCCCCTCGTCGACGCCCCCTCGGGCGGCGGAGTCCCCGACCAAGGCGGAGGGCGTCGAGGCAGGGCGGCTCGATCTGGCGCGTGGGTATCTGCGGCTCGAGGCGTGGCTCGCCGCGAATCCACCGTCGCCCGAGGCGAGGCGCGAGGCGAACCGCCGGTTCGACGCGCTCACGATGCTCTTCTTCACGGGTCGGTTCGGGGCGGCGGTGCGGGCGGTCGCGGACCTCGAGGTCGACCTTCGTGGACTGACGGGCGAAGCGAGAGCGGGCTTCCTCGACCTCTCGACGCGGCGGATCGAGGTCGTGCCGGCGGTGTTCGAGACCGCTCGACCAGCATCGATCTCGCTCCGAGCGCAACCGATCCTCGGGCGCGGCGAGGACCTCCCTCGCTCGATCGACCTCGCGAGCCTCGACTGCACGCTCCGTGGTCCGGATGATCGCTGGCTCCCGACCCGCGTGACCGCCGACGGGGCGCTCGTGCTCGGCGATCCGTCCGCCGGTCTGATCCCGGGTCGCTGGACCCTCGAGTGGTCGCCGCTCGAGGGCTCGACGCCGCTCGTCCTCGCGTCGATCGACGTCGTCGATGGCGACCTCGAGTCGCGCCGCGGCGACCTGGAAGCCCGCCTCGCCGGACTTCCCGCCACGACCGCGCCTGCCGATCTCGACGCGGTGCGGTCGCGCCTGGGGCTCCTGGGCGGCGAGGCGACGGAGTCGAGCGCCCGATGGCTCGAGCCGGCGGAGTCGCTGCTCGATGAGCTCGACGAGGAGATCGCGCGGCTCGAGCGCGGCGAGCGAGCGTTCGCCGGCGTCGTCGGCGACCACTGGCGGACGATCTCGCTCGGCGCGGCCCGCATGCCGGTGCGGGTGGTCGTTCCGGCGTCGGTCCGCGCCCGCGGGACGCCCGCGCCGGTCGTGATCGCGCTCCACGGCGCCGGCGGCGACGAGAACATGTTCCTCGAGGGCTATGGCGCGGGCGCGATCGTCGAGCTCGCCGAGGCGCATGGCTTCGTCCTCGCGAGTCCCCTCACCACCATGTTCGCCTTCGGCGGGATGCTCGAGCCGCTGCTTGCGGAGCTCGAGGTGATGGCGCCGATCGACCGCGGGCGGGTGATGCTGCTTGGGCACTCGATGGGCGCGGCGGCCGCGCTCCGCATCGCGCAGACCCAGCGGGACCGCATCGCGGCGGTCGCCCTCCTCGCGGGAGCGGGCGCGATCGACCTTCGGCGACCCTTGCCACCCACGCTCGTGGTGGTCGCGGAGCTTGATCCCCTCGCCGCGCCCGCGAGGGTGCTGCCGGGCGTCGAGCGGGCGAGGAAGGTTGGTCTCGACGTCGAGTGGGTCGAGGCGAGAGGATCCGGGCACACCCTCGTGGTGGGGGAGCGGCTCGGCGAGGTGGTGCCGTGGCTTCTTGATCGCGCCTCGCGGACTCCCGCGTCGCCCGCCGCGCCGGTCACGCCGCCGGTGGCGCCCGCCGGCGAATCAGCGGAAGCGCCGCCGGCAGGGCGGTGATCCCGACCACGATCCAGACCGCTGCGACGATGCCCGGTCCTCCGGCGACGAGGCTCCCCGCGAGCGCCGCGGCGGGACCGACGCCGTAGCCGAGACCGATGAGCCCCTCGTGCGTGCCGCCCGCATCGACGCCGGCGCGACCGACCGCCATCGCGTAGTAGAGCGCCGCGTAGTAGACGATCCCCTGCCCGAAGCCGAAGGCGAGGAGTCCGACCCGCATCGCGAGGAGCGAGTCGGCGAGCACCATCACCCCGAAGCCGCCGACCATCAGCACGGTCGCGACGACGAGCGTCGTCCAGCGTCCATGCCAGAAGTGGGTCCGCCACATGATCGCCGCCGACGCCACGCGGGCGAGGAGCCAGAGGCTCGTGATCGGCGTCTGCACGCCGAGCGGCGCGCCGAGGTCGGCGAGGAGGTAGGGCATCAGCGGCGAGATCGCCCCGACGAGCACGTAGCTCATCGGGAGCAGGAAGCGGCAGGAGAAGAGGAGCCGCGGATACTCCGCCGTCACGTGCGCCTCGACCGCCTCGTCCGCGTGCGGCGATGGCTCGATCGGCAGCACCAGCGTGATCGCCGCTCCCACCGCGAAGAGCACGCCGAGCGCCGCGAGCGACCACTCGGCGAGACCGCCGCCGACGAGCGGTCCCATCCCGAAGAGCGAGAGGAAGACCGCGGACATCCAGGCGATGTTCCACCAGCCGATCGTCCGTCGCATCTCGCCGCCGTGGCGTCCGGCGGTGAGGTAGCTCTCGATGAGCGGCCACTGCACCGCGGAGGCGGCGCTCAGCAGTCCCGCGACCACCCAGATCGCCGCCGACGACTCGAAGGCGACGGGCAGCGGACAGCACGCCGCCTGCACCGCGAGCACCGCGACGAGGAGCCCGCGCGGCGAGGTCCACCGCCGCAGTCGCCGCATGAGCGGTCCTGCCCCGAACGCCGCCAGGACGTAGACGGCGCCGTTGAAGACCGCAAGCAGCAGGTTCGCCGCCTCGCCGTAGCCGTAGGTCTCCCGGGTGATGAACGCGAGACCGTTCCAGACGACCCCGGTGCCGAGCGACGCCAGGAAGGTGATCGCGAGGATCGCCCAGAGCGGCGAGGTGCCGCGGGCGGCGGGGGCGTCGGGCATCACGGCGATGGTACGGACGAGCGACGCCGGCTTCGGGACGACGAGCTTGCGTCGCCGCGGTCGGTGGTACCATCCCCACCCCTGGGTCCACGTAGCTCAATTGGATAGAGCGTCGCCCTCCGAAGGCGAAGGTTGCAGGTTCGAGTCCCGCCGTGGACGTTGGCGCCCCGCGTCGTCGCGGGGCGTTTCGTTGCGTCGACGAGTCCGCATCGAACCCTCGGGCGATCCTCCATGCACGTGCGCGAGTTCCAGCAGCTGATCCGCGACCGCTACCTCGAGACCGATCGCGCCCGGGGCGTCCCCGGGACCTACCTCTGGTTCAGCGAGGAGGTGGGGGAGCTCGCCCGGGCGCTTGGGCGCCGGGAGCAGGGGAGGCTCGATCGAGCGAACCTCGCCGAGGAGTTTGCCGACGTGCTCGCGTGGCTGACGACCCTCGCCAACATCTGCGAGGTCGACCTCGAGGCGGCGATCGCCACGAAGTACGTCGCGGGCGGGGGTCCCAAGGGCGTCAAGTGAGCGCCGCGTCCTCGCGTCCCCGGGCGTCGCGTCCGTACGATCCCTCCATGGGTTGGCTGCTCGACGCGGGCTACCTCGCGGCGGCGATGGTGGCGTCGCCGTTTCTCCTCGCCCGCATGGCGCGACGAGGCACCCTGCACACGGACTGGAGCGCAAGGCTCGGCGAGGGCGAGGCGATCCCCCGATCGGAGCGCCCGCGGGTCCTCGTCCACGCGGTCTCGGTCGGCGAGATCAACGCCTGCCGGACGCTGGTGCGGCGGCTCGAGGCGCATCCTGCGCGCCCCGAGGTGGTCGTCGCCGCGACGACCGACACCGGGCTCCGCCGGGCGGTCGAGCTCTACGCGGATCGCCATCCCGTGGCGCAGTACCCCTTCGACCTCACCGTCGCGGTGCGCCGGCTGCTCGACCGGGTGATGCCCGACGTCGTCGCGACGGTCGAGCTCGAGGTCTGGCCGAACCTGACGAGCGAGTGCCGGCGGCGGGGGATTCCCGTCGTCGTCGTGAACGGTCGGCTGAGTCCGCGGAGCTTCCGCGGCTACCGGCGGGCGCGTCCCTTTATCGCCCCGATGTTCCGCCGCCTCGAGGCGGTGCTCGCGCAGGACGAGGCGTACGCGGCGAGGTTCATCGACCTCGGGGTCGATCCCGCGCGGGTCGAGGTCTCCGGCGGCATGAAGTGGGACGCCGCGGAGATCGCCGACGAGGTCCCCGGCGCCTCGGCGCTCGGCGAGGCGATGGGGATCGACCGCGGGCGACCGCTCGTCGTCGCCGGATCGACGGCACCCGGCGAGGAGGCGCTCCTCGAGTCGGCGGTGCCCGCCGGCGTGCAGCTCCTCTGTGCGCCCCGCCGCCCGGAGTGGGCGGCGCAGGCGGCGGCGGCGATGCCCGGATGCGCGAGGCGGTCGCGCCGCGAGCGCGGGAGCCCGCGCGGAAGGTTCCTCCTCGACACGATCGGCGAGCTGCGGCAGGCGTACGCGCTCGCCGACGTCGTGGTCGTCGGGAGGAGCTTCGGACGGCTCCATGGCTCCGACCCGGTCGAGCCGATCGCGCTTGGTCGCGCGACGGTGATCGGACCCGCGAGCGCGGACTTCCAGACGACGGTCGAGGCGCTCCGCGCGGGCGGCGGGCTCGTGCAGTGCGGCGCCCCGGAGCTCGCCGCCGTGCTCGCGCGGCTCGTGGCGGATCCCGCCGAGCGGGCGGCGATCGCCTCGCGCGGACGGGCGGTGATCCGCGCGCACCAAGGCGCGTCCGATCGGGCGGCGGAGCGGCTCGTCGCGCTCGCGGTCGAGCGGGCAAGGCAAGGGGAAAGGGCAGGGGCGAGGCAGGGCGGTTCCTGATGCTCGAGTCGACCTTCATCCGCCATCTCCTGCGGACCGATCCTCCGGGCACCGCCTCGGTGCTGCTGCCGACCGGCGACGACATGGCGATGCTCGCGGTCGAGGGGGGGCGCGTGCTTGCGGCGATCGATGCGGTCGTCGAGGGGCGTCACTTCCGCCCCGGCACCGACCTCCGGCTCGTCGCCCGCAAGGCGCTGCTTCGGAACCTGAGCGACGTCGCCGCGATGGCGGCGCGACCGCTCGCGTGCGTCGCGTCGGTGACGCTGCCGCGCGGGGCGAGCGACGCGGATGCGCGGGCGCTTCTCGACGGGCTCCGCGAGGTCGCGCAGGCGTTCGCCTGCCCGCTCGTCGGCGGCGACACGACCGTGCACGCGGGGGACGATCCGCTCGTCGTGTCGGTCGCGATCCTCGCGGTGCCGGCGCTTCGGGGAGGTCGCGTGATCACCCGGCACGGCAGCCGCCTCGGCGACCTCGTCGCGGTGACGGGCGAGCTCGGCGGATCGCTCGAGGCGGATGGAGGCGGGCGGCATCTCGAATTCCCGCCGCGGATTCCCGAGGCGATCGCCCTCGCGGAGGCGCTCGGCGAGGAGCTTCACGCGATGCTCGACCTGAGCGACGGTCTCGGGATCGATGCGTCGCGCCTCCTCGCGGAGTCGCCGAGCCTTGCGATCGAGATCGACGTCGCGCGGATTCCGGCGCGGCGCGGTCTCGGGTGGCGGCGAGCCGTCGGGGACGGCGAGGACTTCGAGCTCCTGTTCACGACCGGTGCCGAGCCGCCGAAGGAGGTCTCCGGCACGCCGGTGCGGGTGATCGGGCGCGTCGTCGAGCGTGGCGACGGACCGACGGTGCGCCTGCTCGACGGCGGGCGGGTAATCGACGGAAGCGCCATGGGCTACGACCACGGTCGGGAGGATCCGCGATGAGCGTCGTCGTGCTCATCACGCGGAGCGCCGAGGAGACGGAGTCGCTCGGCGCGAGCCTTGCCTCGCTCGTGCGCGATGGCGACGTGATCCTCCTCGAGGGCGACCTCGGCGCCGGCAAGACCTGCCTCGTGCGAGGGCTCGCCGTCGGACTCGGCATTCCCGCGGAGTCCGTGTCGAGCCCGTCGTTCGTCATCGCCCAGCGGTACGACGGACCCTCTCGATCGCTCGTCCACGCCGATGCCTACCGCGTGGATGGTCCGGATCGCCTCGCGGGGATCGATCTCGACGAGATGCTCGGCGAGCCTCGGACGGTCGGCGCGATCGAGTGGGCATCCCGGCTCGGCGACCGTCGTCCGGCGAGGTCGATCGAGTGCCGGATCCGATCCGAGGATGGCGACCGCAGGCGCCTCGAGATCCGGGATCGCCGAGGCGACGCCCGGGAGGCGGCGCGGCTCGCCGACGCGCTGCGGACGCTCTTCGGCGCCGCGGTCGAGCCGGACGGACCCACGTGCCCGATCTGCCGGGCGCGGCCGTCGGCACCGGCGACGACGCCGTTCTGCTCCGAGCGGTGTCGGCTGGCGGATCTCTCGCGGTGGATGCGCGGGGCGTACCTGATCTCGCGCCCGCTCGAGCCGGAGGAGGAGCCGCTCAACTGAACGGCGGCACGAGGGTCGCCGCGGCCTATTCCGAGGTGACGCAGTTGATGCAACCGCGCGGCGATCGTCGCCTCGGCGACCGAAGCCCCCTGTCCTGTCCCTGACCCTGGAGTCTCATAATCCCCGTTATGTCGACCGGCATGGCGACGGGGTTGCCCCGTCGTCCGCATGCACCCGAGCCGGGACCGCATGGCGTCGCGACCCTGACCTGCGGCGATCAAGACCCGCGGCGGCATGGACCTGCTGCAGGAACGGCACGGCGTCGGCGGTCGGCACGATCCACCACGGGTCACGAGATCGCTCGCGGAAGCCAGCCGGAGCGGGCAGCGAGTCGGGCACGGCGTCGCCGATGAGCGTGATGACCGAGACGTCGGTCGAGGCGACGACGGTCGCGCCATGCGACGACGCGATCGAGTGGGCAAGCGAGAGCGACCGCTCGAGGCTCGCGGTCGGGACGACGAAGGGTCCGTCGGGCGAGTCGCTCGCGAGCGTCAAGGGACTGAGGTCGCGGAGTCCGGCGAGGAGGATCGCGCGATCGAGCGGCGGGAGCCCGGCAATGATGATCGAGCCGACGTCGGCGCGGCGTGCGACGGCGGTGGCGCCGGATCGCTCGTCGAGGCGTGGCTCGATCCAGGTTCCCGCGACGCCGGGTCGATGGGCGAGCCGGACGAGGATCGGGACCCCTGCCGCGAGCCCATGGGCGACCGCGGGCGGATGCATCACCTGCGCGCCTGCCCTCGCCATCGCGAGCATGGCGTGTCCCGAGAGGTGGGCGATGCGCCGGGCGTCCGGGACGAGGCGAGGGTCGGCGGTGAAGACGCCCGGCACGTCGGTGAGGATCTCGCAGCGGACCTCGCGCCCGGTCCCGGCGATCGCCGCCGCGAGCGCGACGGCGGTGGTGTCGGAGCCGCCGCGGCCGAGGGTGGTGAGGTCGCCCATCGCATCGACGCCGTGGTAGCCCGCGACCACCGGCACGACGCCGCGGTCGAGGAGCTCGACCGTCGGGCGGGGATCGAACTGCATGATCGTCGCCCCGCCGTGGCGGCTGTCGGTGCGGAGACCGATCTGGGCGCCGACGAGGCTTCGGGCGGCGATCCCGAGCCGGTCGAGGGCGAGCGCCAGGAGGCTCGCCGACACCTGCTCGCCGCTCGCGAGGAGCGCGTCGAGCTCGCGCCCCCCCGGCGATCGATGAACCTGCTGGGCTCGGGCGAGCAGGCGATCGGTCGAGTGCCCCATCGCGGAGATCACGACCGCGACGGACTCCCCGCTTCCGACGAGCCTCGCGACCTGCTCCGCGGCGCGCTGGAGCCGCCGCGGGGTTCCCACCGAGGTGCCACCGAACTTCAGGACTCGAACCGGCATCGACCCGCCTCCTCCGTGAGGTCCGCCGCCGCGATCAACTCATCGCCGCCGCCCGTGACTTCTCGGCACGGTCGGCTCGCTTTCGTTCGTTTTCCGAGAGGAGCCGCTTGCGGATCCGGACGGCGCTCGGGGTGATCTCGACGAGCTCGTCGGACTCGATGTACTCGAGCGCCGCCTCGAGGGTGACGTCGCGGGGCTGCTTGAGCACCACCGTCGCGTCCTTCGAGGTCTCGCGGACGTTCGAGAACGCCTTCGCCTTCGTGACGTTCACCGTCATGTCGTTGTCGCGGGAGTTCTCGCCGACGACCTGACCGGCATAGATCGGATCGCCGGGACGCACGAACATCACCCCCCGCTCGGAGAGCTGCAGGAGCGCGTAGGTGGTCGCGCTGCCGGGGTCGGTCGCCACCATCACGCCGTTGGGGCGACGCTTGGTGACCGACCGGATCGGCTTCCAGGCGCTGAAGCTGTGGTGAAGCACCGCCTCGCCGGCGGTGGCGTTGAGGAGCCGGGTCCGCAGCCCGATCAGCCCCCGCGCCGGGATCTCCGCCTCGAGGTGCATCCGCTCGCCGCGGGGCTCCATCTTGAGGATCTCGGCGCCGCGGCTCCCGATCAGCTCCATCGCCGGACCGGTCGCGTCGTTCGAGACGTCGAGGCTGAGCCGCTCGAAGGGCTCGCAGCGCTCGCCGTCGATCTCCCGCTCGATCACCTCCGGCTTGCCGACCGCGAGCTCGTAGCCCTCCCGGCGCATCGTCTCGAGGAGGACGCCGAGGTGCAGGAGTCCGCGACCGGAGACGTGGAACTCCTCGGTCGACTCGCCCGGGGAGACCCGCAGCGCGACGTTCGTCTCGAGCTCCCGCCGCAGGCGGTCGCCGAGCTGGCGGCTCGTGACGTACTTGCCCTCCTTGCCGGCGAAGGGCGAGTCGTTGATCCGGAAGACCATGTGGAGCGTCGGCTCGTCGATCCGCACCCGCGGCAGCGGCACCGGACGGTCGGGCTCGCAGATGGTGTCGCCGATGTCGATGGTGGTGAGCCCCTCGATCGCGCAGAGGTCCCCTGCCTCGACCACCTCGACCGGCACGCGACCGAGCCCGCGGAAGCTCAGGATGCGGATCGGGCGGACCTTCATCACGCTGCCGTCGGCGCGGCAGATGCCGAGCGCCGTGCCCGAGCGCAGCACGCCGGAGAAGACGCGACCGATCGCGATGCGTCCGGTGTACTCGGAGGCATCGAGGGTCGTCACGAGCATCTGGAGCGGACCATTCGGATCGTCGGAGGGCGGCGGCACCCGCTCGCAGATCTCCGAGATGAGGTCGTCGATCCCCTCCGGCTTCGGGTCGAGCGTTCGACCCGCCCAGCCCTGCCGACCGGAGGCGTAGATCACCGGGAAGTCGAGCGCCTGCTCGTCCGCGCCGAGGTCGACGAGGAGGTCGAAGACCTCGTTCACCACCGCGTCGGCACGGGCATCCGGGCGGTCGCACTTGTTCACGACGACGAGCGGCTTCAGCCCGAGCTCGAGCGCCTTCGCGAGCACGTGCCGCGTCTGCGGCATCGGACCCTCCGCGGCGTCGACGAGCAGGAGCGCCCCATCCGCCATGCGGAGCACCCGCTCGACCTCGCCGCCGAAGTCGGCGTGGCCGGGCGTGTCGATCAGGTTCACGCGGATCCGCTGACCGGCGAACCTCCCCTGCTTCGGCACCACCTCGATGCCGCAGTTCTTCGAGAGGATGGTGATCCCCCGCTCCCGCTCGAGCGGATTCGAGTCGAGGAGGCACGCGCCGCTGTCGAGGTCGGCGACGGTCCCGGAGTGCGAGAGCATCGTGTCCACGAGCGTGGTCTTGCCGTGGTCGACGTGGGCGATGATGGCGACGTTGCGGAGCTGAAGCGGCATGGGCGTCCTGAGGACGCCGTGCATGCGTCCGTCCGTGGCGGGGTCCGAAGGGTCGGGAGTCTAGCCGCGTCGCCCTCGACGCGGCGACCGCCTCGCGACGCGTCGTCGTGCCTCCGCGTCATGAACACTCGTCACAGACCGTGGAGCGGCAGCAGCTTGCCCTCGAGGTAGCGGAGCAGCGGATCCGCGGAGACCTCGCGACCGGTGACGAGCCGATGAAGGGTCGCGGCATCGTGACGGCGACCGTGGGCATGCACCTTCGCGTGCAGCCACTCGCGGAGCGGCGCGAACTCGCCCCGGGCGAACATCGCGGGGACCTCGGGGAGGTCTCGCTTGACCGCCTCGAAGAGTCCCGCCGCGATGAGGTTGCCAAGGGTGTAGGTCGGGAAGTACCCCATCGCGCCCATCGACCAGTGGACGTCCTGGAGGCAGCCGCGGCGGTCGTCCGGCACCGTCACGCCGAGCAGGTTCTGGTAGCGGGCGTTCCACGCCGCGGGCAGGTCCGCGACCGCGAGGTCGCCGCGGAGCATCCGCCGCTCGAGGTCGAAGCGGATCATCACGTGGAGGTTGTAGGTCGCCTCGTCCGCCTCCACGCGGATGAAGCCGGGCGAGACGCGGTTCGCGCAGCCGTGCATCTCCTCGGCGTCGATGCCGTCGACCGCGGCGCCGAAGAACTCGCGGAGCCTCGGGGTCATCCACTGCCAGAACTCGCGGCTCCGACCCACCTGGTTCTCCCACAGCCGGCTCTGGCTCTCGTGCACCGCGAGGGAGGTCGCCTCGCCCATCGGGGTGCCGAGATGCTCCGCGGGGAGCCCCTGCTCGTAGATCGCGTGCCCGCACTCGTGCATGGTCGAGCCGAGCGCGTCGAGGGCGAGGCTCGGCTTGAAGCGGGTGGTGATGCGCACGTCGCCGCGGTGGGAGCCGCCGCAGAAGGGATGGGTCGAGCGGTCGAGGCGACCGCGCTCGAAGTCGAAGCCGATCGCCCGCGCCGCGAAGCGCACGAACGCCTCCTGCTGCGCCTCGGGGAGTTCGAGGCGGTCGAAGCGGTCGCCCGGGCGGCGCGGCGCACCGACGATGCGGGCGACGAGGTCCTTGAGACGTCGCTCGAGCGGCGTGAAGACCGCCTCGACCTGCGTGGCGGTCATCCCCTTCTCGTAGAGGTCCGCGAGCGCATCCCACGGCTCGCCGCCGGCGCGGTTCCAGCCGAGGCACTCGGCCTTGCGGCGGTTGAGCTCGAGGATCTTCTCGAGCCATGGACGGAACCTCGCGAAGTCGGAGTGCCTGCGTGCCTCCGCCCACTCGTGCTGCGCGACGCTCGTGACCTTCGCGAGCTCCTCGACGAGCGACTCCGGGAGCTTCATCGCCTTCTCGCGGTCGCGCCGCCACTCGCGGAGGTTGACCCGCTCGGGGGCGTCCTCGGGAAGCCGACCCGCCATCGCCTGATCCGCGCGATCGAGCCACTCCCCCACCTGCGGCTCGACGGTCATGCGGTGACCGAGCGCGGCGAGCTGCGCCAGCTGATCGCCGCGGAACTCGACGCCGCCCGGCGGCATCATGGTCTCCTGATCCCACGAGAGGATCGCCGCGGTGCCCTCGAGGAACTTCCGCTGGCGCGAGTGGGCGAGGAGCGAGTCGTAGGCGGCGGGCAACGTGGTCGGGCTCATTCGGACGAACTCCGGGAGTCGGGCGATCCGGGAAGGTACCCGCCCCGCGCAGGCCGCGACCTCGCCGCCAACGAACGCCGCCGCTCCGAGGGGAGCGGCGGCGAGAAACGGATCGACGAACGGATCGAGGGACGTCCCGCGTGTCGCGTCAGGAGCCTGCGGGCGCGGTCGGCGCCGGCGTCGCCGCCGGCGCTCCTCCCGCCGCGCGGATCATCTCGACCACCACGTCGCGGTTCGCGTCGGAGCGGTTGAGCGCGTAGTCAAGCGCGGTCCAGCCGCGGGCATCCTTGGCGGCGAGGTCCGACTTCGCGTCGATCAGGATGCGCACCTGATCGACGCCGCCGCCGCCCGCGGCGTTCATCACCGCCGTGGTGCCGCGGAGGTTGCCCTTGGAGAGGTCGACGCCCTTCGCGACGAGGAGCCGCAGCACCTCGGGGTTCACGTTCTTCGCGGCACGGATCGCCGGGGTGTCGCCGCTCAGGCGGTCCGCCTGGTTGGCGTCGGCGCCGGCGTCGAGCAGGATGCGCACGGTCTCGGCGTCGCGACCGATGCTCGTCGCCCAGAGCAGCGGGCTGAGCCCGTTGACGTCGGTGATGTTCACCTCGGCGCCGGTGGTGATGAGGACCGCGACGGTCTGCGAGTTGCCGAGACCCGCCGCCCACAGCAGCGGACTGCCGCCGGCGGCGTCGCGGATGTTCACCGGTGCCTTCGCGGCGATGAGGACCTCGACCGCCCCCACCTGACCCGCCTTCGCCGCCATCGCGAGCGGACCCATGCCCGCGCGATCGACGGCGCCGACGTCGGCGCCCGACTCGAGGAGCGCCGTGATCACCTCGGTCTTCCCTTCCTGCGCCGCCCAGTGGAGCGCGGTCCGGCTCGTCGCGGGATCGGCGGCGTTCACGTTCGTGCCGTTGGCGACCTCCATGCGGACGCGGGCCGCGTCGCCGGCGCGGGCGGCGGCGATGAGCGCCGCGGTTCCGGTCGGTGCCGCGGCGGTCGGGCGGTCGGCGTCCGGCGTCGGCGGCGTGGGCGCCCGCGGATCACGCACGGAGCGACGAACGCTGACGGAGACGGTCGGAGCCTTGGGATGGTCGGTGGTGAAGGTCAGGCGGATCGGACGCTTCGCCTCCTCCCACTTCGCCCAGTCGATCGAGACCTGATGCTCGGTCGCGGAGGCGGTCGGCAGCCCGTCCATCACGAGCGGGTTGACGCCGGTGATCGCGAAGGCAGTGCCGTCGGTCGAGGTGAACTTGAGCGACCCGCTCTCCGCCGCCGACGAGTCGTCGGGGGTCGGAGGGGCGGTGAGCAGCTGGGGCTCGACGCTGACGAACTGGGCGACGTCGCCCTCGACGGTCAGGACCTGCGGCATGTAGCCCTCGATCTCGAAGGTGACCTTCTTCGAGAGCTTCACGCCGGTCGCGAGACCGGGCTTCAGGGTGATCTCGACGTCCGCGCCGTCGCCGGGGGCGATGGGATCCTTGGGGGCGCCGAGCGTCGTGCAGCCGCAGCTCGGAACGGCGCGGCTGATGACGACCGGCTCGCCGGTGACGTTCACCAAGCGGACCGACATGGTCTTCGCGGTGTCGGAGAGCATCTCGCCCATGTCGAGGACCTCCGGCTCGAACCGGATCGCCGGACCGGGCTTTCGCTCGGCGAGCTCGTTCGAGGCAGCGGGATCCTTCGTCGTCAGGTCGCTCGGGGAGGAGGAGAGCAGACCCGCGTTGGGATCACCCTTCACCGGCTCGGAGCCCGGCTTCGTCGGCGCCGAGGCCTCTGCCCGGGTGTCCGTCACCACGCGGGTCGCGCCCTTCGAGCTCGACGCGTCGGTCGACGACGTCTCGACCGGCGTCGATGCGGCGGGCGTCGATGCGGCGGGCGTCGAGGTCGCGGGCGCCGCCGCGGTCGAGGGCTGCTCGCCGCGGTCGCAGCCGAAGGCGACCACGAGCGAGGCAACGGCGGTCATCGCCAGCATCAAGGGGCGAGACGGAGAGCGGAACGTGGAGCGGACCATGCAAGAACTCCTGTCGAGGGCGCAGCTCGGAGCGAACCGGCTTCGGGACGCGAAGGCAACCGACGACCACCACGCGAACGGAAGAGCGTAGTCCCCCTTCGGGACTCCGCCAAGACTCTGCCACCTTCGCCGCTCCTGCCGGAGGGGATCGACCATTCCGCCCTGTCCCTACACTCCGACCCATGGACTCGACCCCGCTTCCTGAGCACCTCGACCGCCCCCACGTCCGTCGCTTCATCCCCATCGCGATGCGGCAGGAGGACCGGACCATCGTGCTGCTGCGGGACCCCTTGGGGCTCTCGGATCGGAGCCTGAACGTCGCCCCCGAGGCGCTGCCCCTGCTGCAGCGGCTGCAGGGAGAGCGATCGCTCGAGGAGATCGCGACGAGCGTCGGGGCGAAGTCGGAGCAGCTCCTGCCGCTGATCCAAGCCCTCGACCAAGTCGGTCTGTTGTGGGGACCGACCTCGGCGGGGCTCGAGAAGTCCCTCCGGGGGCGTCTCGATGCCTCGGGACGCCTTCCGAAGGGTGCTGCGTTCTCGCTCGGGGAGGACGCCGCGGCGTGCCGGAAGCAGATCGACGCCTGGCTCTCGGAGACCGAGGATCCGGAGGTCGGCGATGGCGTGGTCGGGGTGGTCGCCCCGCATCTTGACTACGGACGAGGCTGGCCGGTCTACGCCGCCGCCTATCGAGGGCTCGCGTCGATCGAAGCGCCGGACCGCGTGGTGATCCTCGGCACCAACCACTTCGGTCTCGGCGATGGCGTCGTGGCGACCTCCTGGGGCTTCGAGAGCCCGCTGGGAACCGTCGAAGGCGATCGCGCGGTCCTCGAGTCGCTGCGTTCCTCGCTCGGCGACCGACCGTTCGCGGATCAGCTCGACCACCTCGGCGAGCACTCGATCCAGCTCCATCTTCCGTGGATCCAGCACCTCTTCGGCGCGGTGCCGGTGGTGTCGGCGCTCATGCCGGATCCGCTCGTCGGTCTCATCGCGGACGACGGCAAGCGGATCGGCGGCGAGGAGTTCGTGAAGGCGCTCGCCGCGGCGCTCGCCGACGCCGGCGGGCGGAGCTTCTTCGTCGCGTCCGCCGACCTCAGCCACGTTGGACCGCAGTTCGGCGAGCCGCGACCGGTGGACGACGACCGGCGGAAGCAGGTCGAGGTCCATGACCGCGAGATGCTGAAGCGGTTCCTCGAGGCGGAGCCTTCCGAGTTCCTGGAGTCGTTCGAGTGGAACCGCAATCCCAACCGCTGGTGCTCGATCGGCGCCATGGCGGCGGCGAAGGAGCTCGCCCGCCCGTCGCGGATCGAGCTCCTCGACTATCGCCAGGCGAGCGACGATCAGGGACTCTCGCTCGTCTCCTGCGCCGCGGCGGCGATGCTCGCGTGAGCCGCCGCGCCATCGCCTTCTCCCGCCTCCACGAGGAGCCGTCGCGGTGATCGCGGTCGTGCAGCGGGCGAGGTCGGCGCGGGTCGCGCTGGCGGAGGATCCGGCGACCGCGGTGGGCGAGATCGAACGAGGTCTGCTCGTCCTCCTTGGCGTCGAGCGAGGCGACGGTGCTCCCGACGCAGCATGGATGGCGAACAAGCTCGCGAACCTGCGGGTCTTTCCCGACGCGGAGGGGCGCATGAACCGGTCGGTCCGCGACGTCGAGGGATCGATCCTCCTCGTGAGCCAGTTCACCCTCTGCGGCGACTGCCGCCGCGGGCATCGACCGAGCTTCGTGGAGGCGGAGGCGCCGGAGGTCGCGGAGCCGCTCGTCGAGGCGGTCGCGGCATCGATCCGCGCCGAGCACGGCGTGCCGGTCGAGACCGGTCGGTTCCGCCGCGAGATGCTCGTCTCGCTCGTGAACGAGGGTCCGGTGACGCTCGTCATCCGGTCGCGCGAGCCGCGGGGCTGACGGCGCGACGCTGAACCCGATGGTTCGCCACGTCGAGAACAGCGAAAAAGAG